>JAJQBV010000018.1:0-7424 GCA_021203115.1 Clostridiales bacterium
CCCATTTCTCGCGCCGCCGAGAAATGGGGGAAAGAGGGCGGCTCAAGAGGGCCGCCGTGCGTCCCTCTTAAGAATCTCCCTCTGTCCCGCTGGGCTTCGCGCTGTCCTACCGTCAAGTGGTCTGTTCCGCCGGAGACGAAGTAACTTGTCACACACCAAAGCTGCCGCCGATGGCGGCTGGCAGCGATTGCCGTTCCGCCCTGCCGTCAAGCGGCATTTCCGCTGCGCTCCCTATGCCGGAGGCGGGCGGAACGAGCAATTTTATCATCCAACGGTAGATAACATCTGCCTGAACCGCAAGGTAATAACCTTTGATGAAAAAGCGTGATAGTCCATTGTTTTTTGCATGGGGTGGCACACCATGTCCTGATTCCTACTATACCACAGAAACCTTGAAAAAAGATGGAATGCTTCAATCTTTTTTCAAGGTTTTTATGATAGGATGGCCAAAACAAGACAAGGAGGTCTTTCCCATGAAGAAATTCACCGCGCTGCTCTGTGCGCTGGCCATGGTGCTGAGCCTGGCTGCCTGCGGCAGCAGCACATCCTCCGGTTCGGAAACGACAGAATCCGCGTCCTCGTCAGAGGACAGTTCTGCCGCCGCCTCGGAAACCCAGGCGGTATCCTCCGACAAGGAGTACATCGAATCCACCCTGAACCTGGCCAACAACACCGACTATACCTGGAGCTATGACTCCGGCGCGGACGCCTGGGTCATGTCCATCGTCTCCGCCGTGGCCTATCCGGAGATCGAGGACGAGGAGGGCGTCTCCGTCTGCGTTCCCGGCGGCTATGTCACCGGCATCGACACGGATGGCGACGGCACTGCAGATATCACGTCGGACAGCTATACGGATGCGGTAAACGGCAGCCTGGTCATCGATTACGATGCCGAGATTACCAGCACGAACGGTCAGGTCTACACGGCTGCAACCGCGCCGGTAATCCTGAATACCGGTGCGGCCGGATACAGCTCATCAACCAACACCACGGCATCAACCACCTATGCATCCGAGGGTTACATCAATGTTTCCTGCGGCAATCGGGGAAAACAGGATACCTCCACGGATGAGGACGGCAACACCTACTACACTGGCGATGCCCCTTCCTGCCTGTCCGATCAGAAGGCAGCCGCCCGGTTTGTGAAATACAATATCCTGCTGGGCAACCTCCCCGGCAGCGTGGATTATTTCGTCTCCACCGGCGGTTCCGGCGGCGGCGCGCATGCAACTATGTTTGTTGCCACCTCGAACAACTCTGATTTCTATCCCTATCAGGAGGAAGTCGGCGCGGTGGGCTGCTATCTGAATGAGGACGGCACCTATACCACCACGGTCACCATTGACGGGGAAGAGGTTGATCTGTCCGACGGCGCATGGGGCTGCATCGCCTACAGTGCAATCACCTCGCTTTATGAGGCGGATATGGCTCTGGCGTTTGAATATTATCTGGACACCGATTACGACTTCGGCTCCGATTTTCAGGCACAGCTGGCAGAATACCTTTCGGAAGAATATATGGAATACATCAACGGGCAGAACCTGACCGTCGAGGAGGCGGATGTGGGCTTTGATCTGGACGGGGACGGTGAGCTTGGCAGCACAATTGCCCTGACCATCGAGTACGACGAAGACCTGTACGCTGACACCAACGGCTACGGCGGATCCTATCTGGATCTTTATCTGGCGGAGTTTGTCTCCAACCTCCAGTGGTATCTGGATAATCTGGATTACACGGATGGGTGGACGTGGTTTGACGAGGACGGAAATGCGCTGTCTGACGATGAAGTTGCGGCTATGACCACAGAGGAAAAGGCGGCGGCCTTTATCGAGGGCCGTTACACGGCCGGAAGCAGCACGGACGACGGTATGAACGGTGATCTGCCCAGCGGCATGAACGGTGCGGCGGACTTCGGCGGCGGCAGGGGAGAAATCTCCAACGGTGAAATGCCGGATATGGATGGGGCAGCCGACGGTGAAATGCCGGACGATCTGGATACGGAAGATCTGCCCGACAGAGGGTCTGCGGGACGAGGTGATTTATCTGACGGTGAGGCACCCGACGAGATTGATACCGCCAGCCTGGCTGACACCGACATGACAGAGGCAGATGTCCCGTCTGACACGGATTCCTCCAGCACGAATGAGAATGTTGACACCAGCGGCGACACGATGGATGTGGGTACGCCCGATGCCGGAACCACGCAGGCAGCCGGAAGCTCCACCGATTCCTCCAACTACTCCAGCTACGAGGAGATGGTAGAGGCGTATGCCGCCGACATCGCCGAAATCGAGGCCGGGGATGAATACGGCAACAACATCGTCTCCCTCTACAATCCGCTGAACTACATCGGCGACGAAGATACCGAGGGTGCGGCGTGGACACGCATTGTCATGGGTGCCGCTGAGGGCGATATGTCCATGTTCTCCTCCCTGAATCTTCAGATTGCGTGGCTGAATGCCGGGACAGACTGTGAGATTGAGTGGCAATGGGACGGCGGCCATGTACCCTCTGAGGTTCTGAGCAGTTCCTTCGCGCTGTACGTTGATCAGATGTACGCCGAATACGCCGACGGCGCAGAGATAGAAACGGCTGCGGCGGAGACGCAGACCGCAAACGGAACTGCCACAGAGGCCACCGGCACAGACCTGAGCAGCTGGGTCGATTACTCCGACCTCACCAGTGTCTACTTCTCTCTGGCCGATGCCGTATCCTACCGCACCGCGGGAGCCAGCAAGGCTATGCCGGGATTTGATGTCATTGATTACGGACAGGAAGACTATGTATTCGGCAGCAGCACACAGGATGCCCGCCACTGGAATACCTTCCTGCTGGATATCTTCGAGGAATATGCAGACACACTCTCTGATCTGTTTAATGCCGGATCATAAGTGTACCATAAATCCATCCTTGACAGAACAGCCGACTCGCAAATTTCTGTGAGCCGGCTGTTTCTGTATTCGTTTTCATATTTTAAGCGCCTACAGAGACTCGATGTCAACCCCCTCCAGTCTCTGATTCTCATAGGTGCGGGTCTCTCCCCCGTCCAGCACATAGACGCGGTATATGAACACACACATCCGCTCCCCGACCTCCACCGGACGCCGCTCCAACGAGCGGTTTGTCGTCAGGGAAAGCCCTCTCACATCCAATGTCAGCTCCAAAAAGCTTCCGCGGAAGGCGATATCCGTGATCGTCCCCTCCTCCGCATCCGCGATCAGGCTTTGATATTTCTCATTATCACTCTTGAATGTCTCCACAAACTCCGGCCGGATCACCGTCGAAGCTCCCTTCGGGATACACTCAAACCCCTTGAACCCGCTGAAATCGGTGTGTACGGACGAGGTCCCGATAAACTGCGCCACAAAGGAGGTATTCGGGTTTTTATAGATATCGACCGGGCGCCCCTTCTGCTCCAGCTGCCCCTCGTTAATGATGATAATCTCATCCGCGACCTCCACCGCCTCCTCCTGATCATGGGTGACAAAAATGCTGGTGATTCCCACACGGGCAATCATCCTTTTCAGCCAGCCTCGGAGCTCTTTTCGCACCTTGGCATCGATGGCGGCAAAGGGTTCATCGAGAAGCAAAAGCTGCGGGTTCGGCGCAAGCGCGCGGGCGAAAGCCTCCCTCTGGCGCTGACCGCCGGAAAGCTCGTTCGGATACCGCCGCTCCATTCCCTCCAGTCCGACCAGGCGAATCAGCTCCGTCACCCTCTCGCGAATCTCTGCCGCGCTTTTTTTCTGCACCTTCAGCCCGAAAGCGATGTTCTCGTAAACCGTCATATAGCGGAACAGGGCGTAATTCTGAAAAACAAAACCGATGCCGCGCTCTCCCGCCGGCACGTCATTGACCACCTTGCCCTCAATGACCACGTCGCCGGAATCCTGCCGCTCCAGCCCCGCAATCATCCGCAGGATCGTCGTTTTTCCGCTTCCGCTGGGTCCGAGGAGCGCGACCAGCTTTCCCTTCTCCACGCCAAAACTGATATCCTTCGCCGCCTCATAGGATCCGAAATTTTTATTGATATGCTTCATCTCGACATACATAGTATCTGTGTCCTCCGGCACCTTTATTTCTCTTCTTCTTTCTTTCCCTTATACTCCACAATCTGCTTAACAATCAGAACGGCAATCGCCATCATCACCAGCAGGGAAGAAACCGCAAACGCCTGCGTGATGGAATCCGCGCTGCCCGCCATGTACAGAGCATCCACCTCCAGCGGTAACGTAAAGGTCTTTCCTCTGGTCTTGGAGACCGCATAGACCGCACCGAACTCTCCCAACGCCCGCGCAGCGCAGAGAATAATCCCATAAAGCAGCGCCCACTTGATATGTGGGAATGTGATTTTCCGGAAAATGGTAAATCCCTTTGCGCCCATCATCGCGGCTGCTTCCTCCTCCGCATTTCCCTGCGCCTGCATCACCGGAATCAGTTCCCTTGATACAAAGGGGAACGTGACAAAGATGGTGGCGAGAACGACGCCCGGGACGGAAAACACCAGCGCGATATCGGTGCCCAGACGGCTGTTGATCCAATCCAGCGCCGGGGTCGCCCACCCCATCCGTCCGAAGGTCATGATAAACGCGAGACCCGCAATGACCGGCGAGATGGAAAAGGGAATGTCAATCAATGTGGACAGCACATGCCTCCCGCGAAAGTCAAACTTCGTAACCAGCCACGAGGCACAGAGCCCGAAAAATGTGTTGACCCCCACCGCGATGCCTGTCGCGATCAGCGTAACCTTCAGCGCCGACAGGGTATTTTCTGCCGTGACAGCGCTCACATAAAGCGCCAGCCCGTCCTTCAACGAGCGGTAAATCACCGCTGCCAGCGGCAAAATCAGCATGATGACAAAAAACGCCGCGCCGATAAGGATCAGGACCACCGGAATCGGACTTCCCTTTTTCTTTTTCTCCGTCGCGGATCCTGATAATTTATTTTCCTGTTTCAAAACGAAACCCTCCACGAATGTTTTCCTTTACGCAGACCGTCTTCCAGCCGCCAGCTGAATCATATTGATCACAAACAGCAGCAAAAAAGAAATAATCAGAAGCACCAGCGCGATCGCCGCCGCTCCCTCGTAGTCCGCGTTGCCGGAATTCAATTTCTGCATAATCACATAGGAAACCACCTGTGTTCCCTGTTTTTCGCTGTTTCCGGATATATAAATCACGCTTCCGTACTCGCCGATCCCCCGCGCCAGCGCCAGTCCGAAGCCCGTGAGCAGCGCCGGCGTAAGCTCCGGCAGGATCACACGGCGAAACGTGTAGATCCGGTTCGCGCCCAGCATGGACGCGGCCTCCTCATAGGAACCCGGCAACTTCTCCAGCACCGGTTGCAACGCCCGCACCACAAAGGGAATGCCGATAAAAATCAGCGCGATGGTCAGTCCGATTTTTGTATAGGAAACTTTGATCCCCACATTTTCCAGCAAGCCGCCCAGAACGCCCTGCGTCGAATACATCTTGGAAAGTGTAATGCCGGCAACCGCCGTGGGCAGCGCAAACGGAAGCTCAATCATCGCATCCATCAGGCGTTTCCCCGGAAACTCGTACCGCACCAGAATCCACGCCAGAATCAGGCCGAAAACACAGTTGATCACCGCCGCGATCAGTGAGCAGAGTATACTGGTGCGAAACGCCTGCACCACATTATCCCGCAGCAGAATGCCCCAGAACTCCGCCCAGCTCAGCTGAAAAGAATACGCGAGAATGGACGCCAGCGGGATCAGTATCAGCAAAGGCAACATTGTGATGGTGATTCCGGCAGTCAGCCCCCTGCCGGGAATCACCGGTTTGTTTTTTCTCATTTTACATTGCTCCTGTTTGCTTACTCCGCGTTGTAGATCTCGTCAAAGATCGCGCCGTCCTGGAAGAAGTCCTCATACGCCTGGTCCCAGCCGCCGAAATCATCGATCGTGCAGAGGTTTACAGAAAGATCAAAGGTGTCGGAAAATGTCTCCAGAAACACCTCATTGCTGGGACGGTAATAATAATATCCGGCCACCGTCTGACCCTCATAGCTGTAGAGGTACTCCAGATAAGACTGCGCCACCTCCCGCGTGCCGTTGTCATCCACATTCTCATCCACGATGGCGACAGAGGGCTCTGCCAGAATGCTGACACTGGGCGTCACAAGCTCAAACTCATCAGGGTATTCCTCCATCGCCAGCAGCGCCTCGTTTTCCCACGCGATCAGGACATCGCCCTGCCCGTTTTCCACAAAGGTCGTTGTTGCGCCGCGGGCACCGGAATCCATAACGAGAACATTGTCATAGAGAGCCGAGACAAAGGACCGCATCTGCTCCTCATCCCCGCCGTACTGCAGATCCGCATAATACCATGCGGCAAGGAAATTCCAGCACGCGCCGCCGGAAGATTTCGGATCCGGCGTGATGACATCCACGCCCTCCGCGGTCAGGTCGTCCCAGTCCTCAATCCCCTTTTCGTTTCCGGCACGAACCAGAAACACGATCGTCGAAGTATAGGGAGAACTGTTTCTATCGAACTCATCGATCCATCCTTCCTCAATCAGGCCTTCCTCCTCGATCAGCGTGATGTCATGCGCCAGCGCCAGCGTCACCACATCCGCGTCGCTTCCCTCGATCACGGAACGCGCCTGGGAGCCGGATCCGCCATGGGACTGCACAACCTCCACCGCCTGGCCGGTCTCCTCCTCATAATACGCTGTGAAAAGTTCATTATATGCCGCGTAAAATTCCCGCGTGGGATCGTAAGAGACATTTGTGATCGTAATCACATCTCCGTCCGCGGCATCCGCCGCGCTCCCGTCATCGGATCCGGAGCTGCTGCCGCAGGCTGTCAGGCTTCCCGCCAGCAGAATCACTGCCGCGCTCCACGCAATTCCTTTTCTCCGCAGATTTTTCCGTTTCATCTTAACACGTCCTTTCCCTCACATCGCGCAAACGTTTGTGTCATTTATTGACTTTTCCTTTGCTTTCTGATATGATTCTTTCAGTAAATTTTAGGTATAAATTAGTCGATGACAGGATATTTGTCAACGCCAGATTATGCAATCGTTTGCTTAGGAGAAAACGCTCATGTCCCTCAAAGAAATCGCCGCTATGGTCGGGACTTCCGCTTCCACGGTATCCCGCGTTCTGAACAACACTTCCTCCACCTGCGCTTCCAAAGAGTTGCAGACCCGAATCTGGGAGGCTGCCCGCGAGACCGGTTACCTTCCCAACGAGGCTGCCCGCAGCTTACAGAAGTCAACCCCCTCCCCCGCACAGACACCCCATATTTCCATCGTGCTCGCGCGGATCACCTCGTTAGAAAAAGATCTCTTTTTTTCCGAGCTGTTCCGCAATCTGGAGATCGAACTGATGAAGCAGCAAACGAGGATCGATCAGGTGATCTACGCCGAGGAATCCTTTCCCCAAAATCTATCCGAAACCGGAG
>JAJQBV010000018.1:7434-7778 GCA_021203115.1 Clostridiales bacterium
CCAACCGGACGCGTCATCATTCTGGGTCGATGCTCGCATCAGCTTTTAAAACACATCACCGTTCAAAACCGCAATGTCGTCGGTATCTGGCGAAACCCCATGGATTTTAATGTAGACGAGGTTGTCTGTGACGGAAAAAAAGCCGCGGAACAGGCCATGCGGCACCTCCTGTCCTGCGGACACAGGAAAATCGCCTATATTGGTGACTGCTCCTATGAAAGTCGGTATATCGGCTATTGTAATATTCTGATTCAAAGCCAGATTCCCATGGACTACAGCCTGATCAAACAGACAAACCAGACCGCGGAAGCGGCGGAACCTGCCTTTTTTGAGCTGTTGGAGAA
>JAJQBV010000172.1 GCA_021203115.1 Clostridiales bacterium
CCCTCTATAATATCGTCGATCAGTTCTTTATCGGGAGAAGTGTCGGCGAGCTTGGAAACGCGGCTACCAACATTTCCTTCCCCTTAAGCATCTCCTGTGTGGCGATCGCGCTTTTATTCGGAATCGGCGGCGCGTCGGCCTTCAATATTTCCATGGGAAAGGGCGAGCGGGACAAGGCTGTGTTTTATCTTGGAAATGCGGCGGTGATGCTTGTCGGATGCGGTGTTGCCCTGAGCGCTGTGACACTATTATTCCTTGAACCGTTGCTGCGCTTTTTCGGTTCACCGGACAATGTACTCGGCTACGCTAAAACCTATACGGGAATCGTGGCATTCGGCTTTCCGTTTCTGATTCTGACGACCGGCGGCGGGCATCTGATCCGCGCGGACGGCCGGCCGAAGGTCAGCATGGCCTGCAACCTGACCGGTGCCATTATCAATACTATTCTTGATTTTATATTTGTGTTTGAATTAAATCTCGGCATGGCCGGCGCCGCGACGGCAACCGTCATCGGGCAGGTCGTCTCCGGCTGTATGGCGATCTATTTCCTGAGCCACTGTCAAACTGTGCAAATCCGAAAAACCCATCTGGTACCACGGGCAAATAATGTGAAACGAATCGCGTCTCTCGGCGCTGCACCGTGCAGCAACCAGATATCCATGATGGTTGTGCAGATTGTCATGAACAAATCCCTGAAATATTATGGCTCGTTATCCGTTTACGGCGAAGCCATCCCCATTGCCTGCGCGGGAATTATCACGAAGGTCAATCAGATCTTCATGTCCTTCGTCATCGGCATCTCCCAGGGAGTGCAGCCGATCACCAGCTTCAATTACGGGGCGGGCAAATATCTCCGCGTTAAGAGCGCTTACCTGCGGGCGATTTCCTCCGCCGCAGTCATCTCGATCATTGCGTTCCTGATGTTTCAGATCATGCCGCATCAGATTATTTCCATCTTCGGCGACGGATCGGCGGAATACTTCCAGTTTGCGGAAGAATATTTCAGAATCTACCTGTTTTTTACCTTTATCAATTTCATGCAGCCGCTTACCTCCAACTTCTTTACATCCATCGGGAAGCCGACGAGAGGCGTGCTCCTGTCCCTGACAAGGCAGATTATTTTCCTTCTGCCGCTGCTGCTCATATTCCCGTTATTCATGGGAATCGACGGCATCATGTACGCGGGACCTGTCGCGGACGGCATGGCCGCAGCCGTAACCATTATCATGATCATCCGGGAGCTGCGGGAAGACCGCTACCGCAGAACAAATCCTCAGGTCTGAGCCGGGCGCAGCGGATCGCCCTTTAAGTTGGTAATCAGCATCTGAAGCCGGTTCTCAATATTGGCAAAGCTGATATCCGGGTCGTAATCAAGCGGCAGAATCTGCACATCGGGATAAAGCTCCTTCAGCTTTTTTGCAATCCCCCGTCCGACCACATGGTTCGGCAGACAGCCGAACGGCTGAAGGATTACAAACGCCCGGACGCCCTCTCTCGCATGGTGCAGGATCTCTCCGGGAATGATAATCCCCTCGCCGGTATCAAATGTGCGGTTCACGACAGCATCGCTCTCCTCCGCAATCTCATTTAACCTCGCCGGGCGCTCAAACAAAGGATGGCGCTTTGCGAGGTGATCTGTAAAGCTGTGCGACAGGTCAAACAATTTATCCACAAACGCATACCATACTTTTTCCGACAGCGGCTTGTGCAGATGGTAATCCTTTATCTGCGCATGGCGCGACGAATACGTTTTCCGGATCACATCGGTCATACGCGCCTCGATCACCTCAAGGCCGTTCGCCTCCAGATAATCCTCGATATCATGGTTCGCGCCGGGATGGAAATTGAGAAGATACTCTCCCACAATCAGCACCTTCGGCTTCTGAACGGAGCGGTCATACCCGACATCCTTCATAATCCCGATTGCCTTGTGAAACCCGCGAACGGTTCCGGCAAACCCGCTCTTTTCCATACCGTTTATCAGTGCGTCCATCGCGCGCTCAAACGCTGCGTTCGCGCTCCCTTTCTCCAACTCGTAGGGACGGATCTTTCGCAGCAGCTCCTCCAGCACATCGATCATCGGAAGCCCCATCGCAATCAGGGCGGACGAAGAAATATTGAGCTTATAGCCCGGATGCATCCGGTGGCTGTCCACATCGTCATTCGTAAGGATGGGCACATAGTCAAACCCGGCGTCGTCAAGAGCCTTTCGAAGCAGCGCGCTGTAGTGCGTCAGCCTGCAGTCGCCCACATATTTCCCCATCGCAATCGCCGTGTTGTGCGTGTCATATTCTCCGCTCTTTAATGCAGCGATCGCCTCCCCGATTACGACCTGTGCGGGGAAACAGATGTCGTTGTGAACAAACTGTTTTCCGTAGAGTATCGCTTTCTCTCGCCCCAGAGGCAGCGGCTGCGTGGTAATCCCCTGACGGCTCATCGCCGCGGCCATCAGGCGGCTGAACGCGTGCGAGGTGTTCGGCACGAGAACGACCTTGTTCTTTCTGTCCTCTTTTTCAAATTTCACCGCGTAGGGCTCCGGCAGCTTGTGCATCTCCGGCGCTGCCCCGCTTTTCCGCTTCATATTGACCGTATCCGCAAAGGATCGCACCCGTATGTTTAAAGGCCCCTGAATGTCACTCTCATCCAGCTTTAAAATCAGGGGAACCTTGCCTGAGATTTCCTTCATCATCCGTATAATCTCATCTGTCAGATACGCGTCGTGTCCGCAGCCGAAGCTCACAATCTGCACATATTCAAGATTCGGATCCTCCGCGGCGATCACCGCAGCCGACAACATCCGGGCATGGTAATTGTTGACAATATCGATCTTCGACCTTCGCAGATCTACCTCGTTGATCCCCGGAAGAGAGTCGGCGGTGAGCACGGGGATGCCTGCGCGCGTAAACATCTTCGGAAGATCATGGTTTACAAGCGCGTCGTTGTGATACGGACGCGATGCGAGCACGACAGCGTAGGAGCCTTTCTCCTTCACATCGTCAAGCACCGCTTTTCCTGCGCTCACAAGTTCATCCTGAAAACTTCTCATGGCACTGTCCGCATATGTAATCGCCTGCCGCACAGCTTCCCCGCCGATGCCGAAGGCAGATTTCATATATGCGGCGAGCTGCCCGTTTCTGTCCGCTTCACTGTACCAGTGAAACAGCGGCGCATCGAACTTTACACCCCACTTTTCATCCGGGTTATCGGAATTTTGAATGACAATGGGAAATCCCTTTACGAGCGCACACATAGACTCGCTTGTCTTCTCCGTATTCTCAGACGGTATCGTCGATATGGACGGCATGAAAATCCGATCGACCTTCTTCTTTACAAGGTCGCGGATGTGGCCGTGTACAAGCTTTGCGGGAAGACATTCGGTATCGGAGGTGACGGCGGGCAGCCCCTCCTCGTACATCTTCCGGGTGCTCTCCGAGGAAATTTTCACGTCAAAACCGAGCGCCCGAAAGAAGGTTCTCCAGAACGGCATCATATCCCAGAACGACAGGGCAAAGGGCAGACCGATCGTGATATCCCTCTTTTCCTTCGGCGCGGGATAAGGATAATCCTTCAAAAGCAGCTTTTTGCGCAGATCATACATGTCCGGCGTTTTTGACGCCGCCTG
The DNA here is from genome assembly GCA_021203115.1 of Clostridiales bacterium. Lineage (GTDB taxonomy): Bacteria > Bacillota > Clostridia > Lachnospirales > Lachnospiraceae > Eubacterium_I. The sequence continues at coordinate 3,623 of JAJQBV010000172.1, forward strand.
CGATTTCTCGCGCAGCGCAGTCTGCACCTTCTCATTGGCCGGATCCCCTGTGATCTCACCCCGCTCACAGCGGTTATTCGTGACCCATGAGCTGCCGTTTGAAAATGTGACGACTGTCCGCCGGCAATGGTTGGTGCAGAACGGGCACACAAGCCCCGCCTGCCTTTTATATGTAAAGGAATCCAGCGCATCCAAATTTATAAAAGTCCGCTTCCCGTCGGACCGCTCCCTTGCGATCAGCGCGGCTCCGATCGCACCCATAAGTCCGGGATACGGCGCGCGTGTGACGCTTCGCCCGATATACTCTTCCATCGCGCGCAGTACGGCATCGTTGCAGAAGGTTCCGCCCTGCACAACGATTTTCTCTCCCATGCTGTTCAGGTTGGAGATCCTTATCACCTTCGTAAAAACATTCTGTATGATAGAGCGGCACAACCCCGCCATAATGTCGTCCGGCGTCTTCCCGTCGCGCTGTTCAGACACGATCGAGCTGTTCATAAACACCGTACAGCGGCTTCCGAGGCTGGCAGGATGCTTTGAGGCAAAGGCTCTTCCGGCGATATCTTTCGCCTCAATCCCCAGTGAATTTGAAAAATTTTCAAGGAAGGATCCGCAGCCCGATGAACATGCCTCATTGACAACGATATTCGTCACGATCCCGTGATCGAGCCAGATCGCCTTCATGTCCTGACCGCCGATATCCAGGATAAAGCTCACATCCTTCTCATATTTTGCGGCAGCCCGCGCATGGGCCACGGTCTCCACGACATGGCATTCAGTCGAGAAGGCACGCGCAAAAAGCTGCTCGCCGTAGCCTGTCGAGGCCGCACCGAGAATGGTAAGCTCCGCGCCCGCTTTCCTGTATTTCTCACGCAGCGCGATCAACGCATTTTTCGCCACCTCCAACGGCTCGCCCTCGTTCGGCGCGTAAAAGCTGTCGATCATATTTTCATCGTCGTCCAACAGCACAAATTTTGTCGTCGTAGATCCGGAATCGATCCCGAGCCATGCCTCTATCCTCTCGCCCCGCACCGGCACATGACGGCTGTCACCCGGCAGTCTGTGCCTGTTTAAAAACTCCTCCTCATCGGAAACAGAGTCAAAAAACAGCTTCGCACCCGATGCCGAATCGGAATCCGTCTTTGGAACCGACAGTTTCTCACAGGCTCTGCCGATATCAAGCGGAGCCGAACCGGCACACAGACCCTCCAGCGAGAGCGCCGCGCCGTATGCGATCATAAGCTCTGAGTGTTCCGGCTTTATGATCTCATTTTCCGAAAGACCGAGCCGCTCCGCAAAGACATCGATCAAAACCGGATGAAACGTGAGCGGTCCGCCCTCAAACACGACAGGCGGTTTAAAGTCAAGTCCCTGCGCGAGACCTCCGATCGTCTGCTTCGCGAGGGCATGAAACGCCGAAAGCGCGAGATCCGCCTTGGAGACGCCCTGACTCAGCAGCGGCTGTATGTCGGTCTTCGCGTAGACACCGCAGCGCCCGGAGACATTGTAAACCGTCTTCCCCTCTGCGGCGAGCGCGTTAAAATCCTCCACCGGCACATTCAGAACAGACGCGAGCTCATCGATAAACGCTCCCGTGCCTCCGGCGCAGCTTCCGTTCATGCGCATATCTGCAGTCTCAAGCGCACCGGTCGACTGATTTTTCCTGAAAAATATGATTTTGGCGTCCTGTCCGCCGAGCTCTACGGCAGTGCCGACCTCCCCGTATATGCTTCGCAGCGCCGTGGCATTTGCGACGACCTCCTGAATATAAGGAACGCCCAATTTCTCTGAAATCGGTTTTGAACCCGAACCTGTGACGGCTACGAGAATATCCGCGCCGAGGAATTTTTCGCCGAGTGTCTGAAGCACTGCAAGCACGCTGTGCGATTGTCTGGCATGATGGCGTTTGTAATCAGAATACAAAAGCGTGTGGCTCCTTTCCTCCAGAACGACCGCCTTTGTCGTCGTAGAACCGACATCAATCCCTGCCAAAACCGTGTATTTTTTCTTTTCTTTCGTCATTTTACTGTGTGCAACCTCTTTATCTGTTCCGTTTTATCCTCTTTATCCCCGTTTCAGGCGGAGGCAGAAGGTGCTGCCGCGGCCGGGTTCGCTTTTCACGGAAATCGTGCCGCCATGGAACCCGGCGATCTCCTCCGCCATGGCAAGCCCCAGCCCGCTGCCCTCTCCGGTATGTGACGCATCCGCCTGATAGAAACGCTGAAAAATCTTCGGCAGATCCTCCGCCGCGATCCCGATGCCGTCATCCTCCACAGACAAGAGGATCTCCTCTTTTTCCGAAGACAGGCGAACCTTTATGAAGCCGCCCTGCTTCCCATAGCGGTACGCGTTGGAAATCAGATTTGACAACAGCCGGGTCAGCAGCTCATGGTTGCCGGTGACATGCAGGCCACTCTCCGCTTCACAGGTCAGCGCGATGTCTTTTTCCCGAATCAGCGCCATGTCAAAACAGACGCCCTCAACCAGTTCGCTCAGATCGATATCCTCCTTCGGGTAACGCTCCGGCTGCAGCTCAATGCGGGTGAAATCGAGCATATTGCCGATGAGGCGGCTCATCTTCTTCCCCTGCCGCCATACAACCCGCAGCGCCTCCTCATATTCTTCGGCGCTCTGCGGCTCCTCCAGCGCCAGCTCACACTGAGCGTTGATCACGGTCACCGGCGTCCGAAGCTCATGGGAGGCGTCGGAGACAAACTGTCGCTGCGCAGTAAACGACTGATCCAGACGCGCAAACATCTCGTCAAACTGTCCGGCCAGCCGGTGCAGTTCATCACTTCCCTCACCGAGGTCAATTCTCTTTTTCAGGTTGTCTCCTTCCCGGATCTGCGACGCCGTGTCCGCAATCTGCCGGATCGGGCGGAGTGTCCGGCGGGCGATCAGAGACCCGCCGATGATGGCGAGCACCATCAGCGCAGGCAGCAGAATCAATGATGTGCGGGAAATCGCTGTCAGCTCCACGGCTCCCTGCGTCTCAGACACAATCCCGCGCAGCCAGAGATCCTCCAACCCCTCCTGCTCCAGCTTCCGGTCATAGACATAGTAGAGCGTTTCGTCGACCGTGATCGTCTGTACCTGCGCATCGTCAAACGGCAGCTCTGCCGTCTCGCGGGAGATCGGGTTGATGCCATAGATCAGCGTCCCGTCCTCATGGCAGAGGGAAGTATAGATCTGATTGACCTTGTCGAGAAAATCATCGTCCACCTGAATATACCCGTCCCCGTAGTGGATGTAGTAATCCAGACCGTTGTCCATCTCCATCGCATCGACCGTGGAGTAGAATTCGACCTCATCCACATTATTTTCCACGGCAAGAACCAGATTGTCACGGATTGTCTTCTGCAGAATCTGTCCGCTGACAGAAAGAACCACCAGATAAGTAAGCGCCACCATCACGATCAGGGCGGCGGAAAACCAGAGGGTAATTTTTGCGCGTATGGACAGACGTTTCATGCGGTCGCTCCTTCCCGCAGAACATATCCCCTGCCGCGAATCGTATGAATCAGCTTCTGCTCATGCCCGCCGTCAACCTTGCGGCGAAGGTAACTGATATAGACATCGACGACATTCGTCCCGCCCTCATAGTCATAATTCCAGATATGATCCTCGATCTGGCCGCGGGAGAGAATGACACCCGGGTTGTGCATCATGTATTCCAGAAGTGCGTATTCTTTGGCGGACAGCATAATCTCCTCCCCGCCGCGGGTCACGCGCTTTGCCGCGCAGTCCATGACCAGATCGCCGACCGTAAGCTTACTCCCTGCCGCCGCGCCGTGGGACACCCGGATCATCGCCCGGATGCGCGCAGTCAGCTCCTCGAAGGAAAACGGCTTGACCAGATAATCATTGGCTCCGCTGTCCAGACCCTTTACCCGGTCAGCAACAGAATCGCGCGCAGTCAAAAACAACGCCGGCGTATTCTTTCCGGCGCTGCGAAGGGATCTCAACACCGCAAAACCGTCCGCACCGGGCATCATAATGTCCAGAATCACCGCGTCGTAATCCGTGCAGGCGAGAATGTCGATGGCTTCCGCCCCGTCGCGGCAGCTATCCACGCTATATCCCTCAGAT
>JAJQBV010000165.1 GCA_021203115.1 Clostridiales bacterium
ATCCATCACTATGGATATTCTTTTTACTATTGCAGTTTCATTTTACAATGCGCCTTTATAAAAATATTTGCCGGAACCGCTTACTGATAATTGCCATACCGGTATGTCTGGCTCTGGTCAAAATCCCCGCTCTCTTCGTGCCGCGAGGTCTCCGGCAGCAGGTCCAGATAGAAACAGGTCTGCGCCTGCGCCATATACGGGAGGATCCAGAGCAGTCCGACAAAGCAGGTCAGGACGGAAAAGAGGAGCCAGCCGATAAAAGAGAGGCTGAGGACGAAAAACTTCCATTTGCGTCCACGCATCAGGCGGCGGCTCTCGCGGATGGCATCCGTCACGCGGATATAATCGTCATCCAGAAGGATGAAGGTGGTCATGGACCACGAGTAGGCGACAATGATCAGGATGATGCAGCCGGCGACCAGCAATGCCGCGCCGAGCGCTGCCAGACCGATGGATGCGGCCGTGACACCGTCGGTGAGAAGAAACGGCATCATACACAGGTATCCCGGTGCGATACAGGCGACGGACAGCAGGATTTCCAGAAGGCCGAAGCCGATGTAGCGGTCCGGGCGGTTCCGGAATGTGTAAAACAGCTCGGACCATCTTGTCTTCTGCCCCCGTGCGACCTGAAGGTGGATATGAGACAGGCCGGCGCCGAAAATCAGTGTCACCAGAGAGACGATCAGCGCTCCGGCATAGCCTAAGATAACGCGGGAGAACACGCCGTAATAAAGCCCCTGCTGTGTCATGGTGTCAAAGGGAATGCTCAGGACAATGCCGAACAGCAATGTGAGGATCAGCGCCCCGATGACGCTTCCGTAGTGCCCGAGAAGGTTCTGTTTTGCAGCTTTTTTCAGCTGCGCAATGGTTTTATTCATAATAAATACTCCGATTCTGTGCCTGGTTTACAGCAGTTCCCCTCCGTCTGTTTCGACTCCGAAGAGATCATCCGTATCGATCCCGTAGAGGTCCTCGATGTCGATGCCGTAGTTCTGCTCGATCGTGTAAAGGTAAGCTTTGTAATAGTTCATCAGGCTTCCGTACTGGTTGATCACCGTGATCAGGCTGACGGCTGTGATGGCCACGCTCACGATGATTGCGATCAGGCTGATGCGGAAGGCATATTTTTCCGCCCGCACCGGCTTTGCGCGGTCGCCTCTGGAGAGAGAAGAAAATAAAATGCCGAGGGCGGCAAAAACGATGGAGATAATGCCCGTGACCGAGGTCAGGATCGCGATGATCGCGCAGGAAACGCCGGCCATTGCCATGGGCGAGGCGGCTCTTCTGGGCGGGCGCGTGAACTGATCCTCCGGATCTCCGAAACGGTTTTCATTTGGATTATACATGGGATACTCCTCTTGTGCTCGTTATCATGTTTCAGGCAGAGACTCGAAAAACCTTCGGTTTTCTCTGCCTTTATACGGATATCTTACCATTAAAAACAGAAAAGTCAATGATTCCGTTTGAATATCGAATATGTGGCAAATTGTTGCAAATAGTCCGATTCTGTGATAGAATTAAACAGGAAATTAGACAAAGGAGAGGGAATTTCATGAAACGGATTCTTGTAGTCGGCAGCCTGAATATGGACCATGTGGCGAAGGTGGATCACATTGTCCGTGAGGGGGAGACCATTCTGGCGACAGACTTTTCAAAATCGCCCGGAGGCAAGGGAGCCAATCAGGCCTACGCCATCGGAAAACTGGGGGGACAGATTGCCATGCTCGGCGCGGTCGGCACGGATGACGACGGCAATGCGCTGATCCGGAGCCTGAACAGCGTGGGGGTTGACACGGATGGGATGATGCGCTGTGCGGACGCACCCACCGGCACCGCGTGGATCTCTGTGGACCGGAACGGGTCGAACTCCATCACCGTGATCCCCGGAGCCAATATGAAGGTAGATACTTCCTATATAGATGAGCATATCAATGCCATCGAGAGCGCTGATATTGTGATCATGCAGCTGGAGATTCCGCTGGAGACGGTCGTGTACACGGCGCGTCTGGCGAAGTCCATGGGGAAATATGTGATTCTCGATCCGGCGCCCGCCATCCCGGATCTGCCGGAGGAGCTGTACGGATATGTCGATTTGTTGAAACCGAATGAGACGGAGCTGAGTATCCTTGCCGGAGTTTCCGCGGATGACACCGATTATCTTAAGAAAGTGAATATACTGCGGCAGAGAGGCGCGGCGGATATGCTCGTCAGCCTGGGCGGAGACGGGGTTCTGATGAGTCTGGCCGGCCGGGAGGACAGGATGATTTCGAGCATCCGGGTGGAGGCCGTTGACACGACGGCCGCCGGCGACAGCTTTGTGGCCGGGCTGGCTGTGAAGCTGGCGGAGGACCGGGATGTTTTCGAGGCGATTGACTATGCGCAGAAGGTGGCGGCGATCGCGGTGACGCAGAAGGGGGCGCAGCCCTCCATACCGAGTCCGGAAGAGGTAAAATAAGAATGTCTGAGAAACGATCAAGCAAGCGCAAAACGGCATATTTTTCTTCCAAGAGCAAGTCAAACCGGGCTTTTCATAAGCCGGAGACCCATGGGACGCTGATCCGGATCCCCATGACCGTGCCGATGCACATCATCTCGATTGTGTCTCTGATTGTACAGGGCGGGTTGACGGCGTTTACCATCTATGCGGTATATACGACGGATACGATTCCGTCTCTGGAAGGAACCGGATATGCGACCAGCCTGATTTATCTGCTGTTGCCGTTTGTGACATGGCTGATCACCTTCGGATTCCGCTTTATTTGCCGGAAAGTGCCGCTGGAGATGTGGCGGCTCCCGGTGAAGGTAAAAAAGGGCATGGTTGCGCTGAAGGGTCAGCCTCTGAAACTGCTGACACTGCTGGCGGAGCTGGAGACTGCGGTCTGTTTCGTTTATATTGCGCTGATCCTGTATCTGGGCGGGTCGCCCAGCAACTGGATTCTGCTTTTGTGGATCGCGGCGCTGGTGATCACCGTCTGGCTCCCCTGCCGTAAGGCATGGCAGGAAGCCAAAAATAATGGAACCAAATAAGATTTTTATATAAGGAGGGCATTTTTATGAAGAAAATCATAAACGCACCGGAGAACTATGTGGACGATATGTTAAAAGGCATCTATGCCGCGCACGCAGATCAGGTGAAATACGCGGCGGATGATCTGCGCTGCTACTGCATTGCCAATAAGAAGCCCGGCAAGGTTGCGATCGTCACCGGCGGCGGCACCGGCCATCTTCCGCTTTTCCTGGGATTTGTCGGAGAGGGGCTGATCGACGGCTGCGGCGTGGGCGGCGTTTTCCAGTCTCCTTCCCCGGAGCAGATTTATGAGATCTCAAAGGAAGTGGAGGCAGGCGCGGGTGTCCTGTATCTCTACGGGAATTACACCGGAGATATCATGACCTTTGACATGGCGACCGATCTTTGCGAGATGGACGACATCGAGTGCAAGAGTATCGTGGGTGCGGACGATGTGAACTCCCACGCGGATCCGGCTACCCGCCGCGGCGTGGCGGGCATCTACTTTATGTATAAAGCAGCCGGTGCGAAGGCCGATCAGGGCGGGACGCTGGATGAGGTTCTTGCCGCGGCGCAGCTGGCCAAGGATAACACCCGCACCGTCGGATTTGCCCTGACCCCCTGCATTATTCCGGAGATCGGGCACCCGAATTTTGAGCTGGGCGAGAATGAGATGGCCATGGGCATGGGCATTCACGGAGAGCCGGGCGTGTGGAACGGCCCCTTAAAGACTTCCCGTGAGATCGCTGAGGAGTCGCTCAATACGCTGCTGGGCGATATGCCGCTGGCTGCGGGCGATGAGGTTGCGGTTCTGATCAACGGACTGGGTGCCACCTCGCTGGAGGAGCAGTATATTCTGTCCAACGACGTGACAGAGATTCTGACCTCCGGGGGCGTGAAAATTTATAAAACCATCGTGGGCGAGTACGCCACCTCCATGGAGATGGCGGGCGCATCCATCACCCTTTGCAAGATGAACGACGAGCTGAAGGGATATCTGGATTATCCGGTAAATACCCCGTTCATCTGCCAGAAATAAGCTAATCAGAAGGAGAACGAAAATGGAAAAGATTTTATTTGACCAGATACCGGATCTGTTTGCCTCGGTCGGAGCGCTCTTTGCGGAGAAAAAAGAGGAGCTCTGCGAGATGGATGCAAAGCTGGGAGACGGAGATCTGGGGCTTACCATGAGCAAGGGCTTTGGAGAGCTTCCGTCCCTGCTTCGTGACCAGGAGGCAGATGCAGCCGGCGATATCGGGAAGCTTCTGATGAAGGCCGGAATGAAGATGTCCTCCCTGATTCCTTCCACCATGGGCTTTCTGATGTCTACCGGTGTGATGGAGGGCGGAAAGGCCGTGAAGGGAAAGACGGAGCTGGACGGCGCTGCGCTGGCTGCGTTCCTGACCGGTTTTGCCGCCGGTGTCCAGAAGCGGGGCAAATGCCAGGCCGGACAGCGGACGATTTATGACGCGATTCTTCCCGCTGCGGATGCAGCGGCAGCGGCTGTCAGAGAAAATCCGGCAGCCGGAGTGAGCGAGGTGATCGCAGCCGCGCTGGACGCGGCGCAGGCCGGTGTGGAAGCGACAAAGGATATGGTTCCCGTGTTCGGAAAGGCTGCGGTGCATGCGGCGGCCTGTGCGGGTGCTCCGGATCAGGGCGCCGTGGCCGGGAACTATCTGATTCTCGGTTTAGCCAATTATCTGAAATAATCATTTTGCGGATGTGAGAAACATGAGAAATCGATATATTAAAATTATAGTGCCGTTCGTGCTGTGCGCAGCTCTGACACTGACCGGCTGTACAGCCGCCTCCGGGGACGCGGAGGATTCCGCAGAGGAGGAGGTCACGTTAAACGATCAGTATGCCCCGTATGAGGACACACTCGATCTGGCCACGGATCTTCTGCCGTTCCGGATTGATGATATCAGCTACGGCGGGACGGTTCCGGATGAATACGCGGTGGAGGCCGGGGATGCGGCGCGTTATGATGTGGCCGCCCTGCTCGGAAGCTGGTGCGTGGAGGGATCGACATCCGGCACGACGGAGCACGCCACGGAGACGACGGTCAAGGCAAAGTTTGAGTCCGATGATGATGCCATCCGGGCGTTTACGGTTCTGCCGGATACGATTGTTTTCGGCATCGGCAGCAGCGGGGAGGCCGTGGATTCCATCATGGATATGTATATCTATTGCAGTGCATATCTGCTGGCGGACTTTTCCTGCCGCAGCCAGGATGACAATTCCTTTACCGCGATGGTTCCCTACACGATTGGCGGGAACACGCTGGCTGTCGGGTTTTACGATTCCTCCGGCGATGACTCCGCCGTGCTGAAGCAGGAGATGGACTATCTCATGGAGTGGACCGGGTGGAAGCTGACGCTGACCTATGGGGATGAGAGTGTGACCTATGTCCCGTCCGAGGTGGTGGACGATGCGGAGAACGGATATGTGACCGTGGGCGGCGACATCATCGCCGGTTACGACGGGATCGACGGGATCACCAGTGTGGATCCCGATCCGGACAACCCCACTGTTTCCTATGGTGATAAGACGAAAAAGGCCACATTCGACTTTCGCGAGGACGGCACCGTCACCATAACGGTCAAAGGCGGGGAAACCTATGAGCTGGAGTTCCGTTACTCCGGCAAGACGCTGACCCTCATCGACGGCGACCATGTGGCGATGTACGGATATTATTCTTATTAGGATGTGTCATAAAAGAAAGGAGCGCTCATATCATGTTAAAAGGAATTCCTTCGATTCTCTCCCCGGAGCTTTTAAAGGTGCTTGCGGAGATGGGACACGGCGACACACTGGTCATAGGCGACGCGAATTTCGCGGCGGCCTCCATGGCGAAAGACAGCATTCTGGTTCGCTGCGACGGGCTTCGCGCCACGGATCTCATGGACGCGATTCTGACGCTGCTGCCGCTGGATGACTTTGTGGATGACCCGGTGCTGATCATGGATAAGGACGCGGTGCACGCCGATCTGGAATGCCCGGTGTGGGATGAGTTCCGGAATATTGTTGCGAAGCATGACGCACGGGGCGCGAACGCCTGCCGGATGATCACGCGCGGGGAGTTCTACACGCGGGCAAAGGCGGCCTACTGTGTGGTGGCGACGACGGAGACGGCGTTTTATGCCTGCTGCATCCTCCAGAAGGGTTGTCTGTGAGAAATGTCGACAATGACGGACAATCCTTTGATACTCAAAATGTTTTTTGTGGAATTATGACAAGGAAAAACAGAAAAACCCCAAAAAACCAAAAAAATTAATAAATTAAAATGTCGAATTTTGTTGACAAATTTGGGCATAAATGCTACCATTGGAGACGCCATAAATAATTCTATATTGGTGAAAAGGAGGAAAACCAATGAAAAAGAAACTTGTTGCAATTATGTTGGTTTGCGTCATGGTATTCAGTCTGGCTGCATGCGGAAGCAGCTCATCTACGACAACTGACACGACAGAGACTGAGACAGAGACGACAGATGATGCTACTTCAGCTGAAGCTGAGACTGAGGATGCTGAGGCCGAGGAGACCGCAGAAGCTTCCGTTGAGTCCCCGCTTGAGGGCAAGAAGGTCGCTTACATCATGCTGATGTCTTCCGCCACTATCTTCCAGATGTGGTCTGATTCCTTTACGGAGACAGCAGAAGCGCTCGGCATGGAAGCCGACACCTTCTTCTGCAGTGACAACGCGGAGACATGGCAGGACACCATCGCACAGTGTGCGGCTGCCGGTTATGACGGCCTGATGGTTTCCCACGGCGGCCAGGAGTACGCATGGGCATACCTGAGCGATATCCTGGAGCAGTATCCGGATCTGAAGATCGCTACCTTCGATACCCCGTTCAAGGATGAGAACGGCGACACAGCTACGATCGACGGCGTTGTGCAGTTCTTCCAGCAGGATGCCGGATTTGCCACCATGCTTCTTGACTATCTGATGGAAGAGGTTCCGGAGAACGCTGAGAAGATCGCAAACGGCGAGGCTCTGAATATCCTTCAGGTACAGCAGGGCGCCGGCTACAACAGCCCGTTCGACCGCCGTCAGGTTGGTTATGATGAGTATGTAGACGCCGGTTATATCAACACAGTTGAGCGTATCGCTCCGACCGATGACCAGAACGCGACATCTTCCATGTATGATGTAACGGTTGCCACACTGGCGAAGTACAGTGAGGACGACATCGACGGTATCTGGGTATGCTACGATGCTTATGCACAGGGCGTATATCAGGCACTGTCTGAGAGCGGACTGCAGATCCCGATGGTATCCGTAGACTGCGACAACACCGATATTCAGTACATGCAGGAGGATGGCTCCATGTGGATGGCCTGCGCGACCACGAACTGGACGCTGAACGGCGAGTTTGCCTGCCGTGTGCTTGCACTTGAGATGGCTGATCAGTATGAGGATATCGAGGCTGCTTCCTGCTACTATGATGATCCGGGTATGTGGATGGAGATTCCGTCCAGCATCATCACACAGGAGATGGTTACTTCTGCAGATGGTATCACAATCGAGAATGTTGACACCGTTGCTGCTGACAGCTACAGTGACACAAGCTGGATGCCGACCTGCGACTGGATGGTTGAGCTGCTCGGCTACTAATTCGGACTCATGAATCAGTAAATATGGTTTGATGGATTATGGGACGCTGGGGATCCCCCGG
>JAJQBV010000053.1 GCA_021203115.1 Clostridiales bacterium
TTATTTCTAAGGGGATATCTCATTTTGTTTTGTACTAAATATATTCTAACACTACCTTGCGATATTCAAGGACGAATATGCGGAAATTGTGGCTTCCAACTGGTAGGATATGGATTTTGTTGTGACAGAAAGGGTGATTAAACATGAGTAAGAAGCCGGAGAGTTTAGCCGACATTAAAAAGATTGCTGTACTTGGAGCCGGGACCATGGGTCCCGGCATCGCCCAGACCTTTGCCATGGGCGGTTATGAGGTTGTGATGTGGACGCGGAGCGAGAAGACCCGTGAGAAGGCAAAGGCCGCGCTGCATGCCAGCCTGGAGACCTTCGCGAGAGAAGGCGAGATTAAGGCGGAGGAGGTCGAGGAGATCTACGGCCGCATCCATTTTGAACAGACGGTGGAAGAGGCGGTCAAGGGCGCCGATTTCATCCAGGAGACGATCGTGGAGAACAGGGATGCCAAGGTTGCGCTCTATGAGCAGCTGGCAGCCTGTGTACCGGAGAATGTGATTATCGCATCCAACACCTCTGCTATGAATATTTTTGAGGTGGTGCCGGAGAGCCTGCTGCCCCAGCAGATCATCTGCCACTGGTATGCTCCGCCGGAGCTGATTCCTCTGGTGGAAGTCGTAAAAAGCGAGGAGGCGCCGGAAGTGTATGCACAGATCGCAGCGGAGTTTTTGGAAAAGTGCGGAAAGACGGTTGCCCGCATGAAGAAATTTATCCAGGGGTACATCATCAACCGCCTGCAGCAGTGCCTGCACCGCGAAGTCTTCCATCTGATCGACAATGGCTACTGCGATGCGGAAGCGATTGACCTGGCGGCCAAGGCAAGCTTTATCCCGCGGGCGTGTGTCCTGGGGATTTGTAAACGAATTGACTTTGGCGGTGTCGATATGACAGCCAATAACTATAGAAACCGCAGCTATACCATGCCGGAAAACGGAGATGAGATGCCGAAAGCGCTGGCGGATCTTGTGGAAGCCGGGGAGCTGGGCATCAAGACCGGCAAGGGATTTTATGATTACACCGGGGTGGACATGGATGAATTGAAAGCGAAGCGCGATAAGCAGCTGTTTGAAGTGTTCCGCCTGGAAAAGAAATTCATGCAGGATCCGGTGTAAGGGGAGGATGAGCAGATGAGAGATGTAGTGATCACCGAAGCCTGCCGTACCGCGGTGGGTAAGTTCGGTGGGACTTTGAAACCTTTGAATGCGGCGGATCTCGCGACTGCTGTGTTGAAAGGAGTTCTGGATCGCTCTCAGATTGACCCGGAGATGATTGATGAGGTGATCATGGGGCACTGCAGACAGTGCGAGGACTATTCCAACACGGCCAGGGTTGCCGCCCTGCGGGCGGGTATTCCGGAAAAGGCGCCTGCGAGCACGGTGATGTACGCTTGTGCGTCCGGCATGCTGGCTACAGGTAATGCGTTCAATTCCATTGCTACCGGGCAGAATGACATCGTAATTGCCGGCGGTACGGAAAGCATGAGCAATGCGCCGTTTTACCTTTCTAATGCGCGCTGGGGTGTCGGCACCGGCACGACAGAGTTGAAGGATTCTCTGACTGAGGGACAGTTTAATTCACAGCCGCAGGACATTTACGGCAGGTTTAATATGGGAATGACGGCTGAGAATGTGGCTGCAAAGATGAATATCAGCCGTGAGGATCAGGACGCTTTTGCACTGGAGAGCCAGCAGAAGGCACGGGCAGCGATTGACGCAGGACGTTTTGCGGATGAGATTATTCCTCTGACGGTTCCCCAGGGCAGGAAGAAACCGCCGGTTACGTTTGACACAGACGAATTCCCGCGGGAGACGTCTATGGAGAAACTGGCGAAGCTGAATCCGGCATTCCAGCCGGAGGGCGGCACGGTGACAGCGGGGAACGCTTCCGGCCGAAACGATGGCGCTTCCGCGCTGTTGCTGATGGGCGCTGACAAAGCGCAGGAGCTGGGGCAGAAGCCGCTGGCCCGGATCCTCGGTGTGGCGAGTGCCGGTGTTGACCCGCGATATATGGGGCTGGGACCGGTTCCGGCGACACGTAAAGTGTTGAAGATGACCGGTCTGACATTGGATGACATCCAGCTGATTGAACTGAATGAGGCCTTTGCAGCACAGTCCCTCGGATGTATCCGTGAACTGGGGCTGGAGGATCGCAGGGATATCATCAATGTCAACGGCGGTGCCATCGCGCTGGGACATCCGATCGGATCCTCGGGAAGCCGCATCATTGTAACGCTGATCCATGAGATGCGTAAGCGCAATCTCCGTTACGGGCTTGCGACGCTCTGCATCGCAGGCGGCATGGGGATGGCGACTGTCGTCGAGGTCCTGTAATCGATTGATTCGCAGTGAAAAACAACAGCTGTCCCGTTGCTTCGAAGACAGCTCTGAAATTTTGTATGAGAATTGGAAAGGAAGGTCATATTATGGCTAAAAAATTAATTATCACGGCCGCCCTGTGCGGTGCAGGAACGAAGAAATCCCAGACACCTTATGTTCCGGTTATCCCGGAAGAGATTTCGGATGACGCGATTGCGTGTGCGAAGGCCGGTGCATCTGTTATTCATATTCATGTCCGCGACGATGAGGGAAACAATACAATGTCGACGGAGCGTTTCACCGAAGTTGTGAACCTGATCCGTGAGAAGATGGCAAAGGAGAACGTGGACCTTGTTCTTAACCTTACAACTTCCGGATCAAAATTCCCGGAGGATATGCGCCGTGCGCACCTTCCGATCTTAAAACCGGAGATGTGTTCCTATGATGCTCTGAGCATGAACTGGGCAAACAGCTATATTTTCTCCAACACACCGTCCTTCCTGGAGACACTCGGACATGAAGTTCAGGAGCTGGAGATCAAGCCGGAGTGCGAGATCTTCAACGGCGGAGATATGGGCAATATTGATTACTATGTGAAGAAGGGCGTTTTAAAAGCACCGGTGCATTACCAGTTTGTTCTCGGCGTGACCGGCGGAATGCCCGGGGATGCATCAACATTGGCTTACATGCTTCCGAGAATGCAGCCGGGTTCCACATGGTCCATCACCGGAATCGGAAGAGCTCATATGCCCTGCCTGCTCATGGGTCTTGCCCTGGGCTGCGACGGTATCCGCGTGGGTCTGGAGGATAATATTTATATGGAAAAGGGCGTCCTTGCTACCAATGTATCCCTCGTGGAGAGAGCAGTGAAGATCGCAGAGGATGCGGGGCGTGAGATTGCTACGGCGGCGGAAGCGCGCGAGATCCTTGGTCTGAAAAAACACATTTAGTTTCAGATAACATAATTAATTCATGATGCCGGAGCAGGACTGGAGTGGTTTTTCAGGGGTTTTACTCCGGCATCTTTAGGAGGATTTATATAGTATGGAACGGATATATTCTGCTTTAACAGCAAAGATAAGAAGCGCCGCGGAAGCGGTAGAGATTGTCCGCCCGGGGAGTGTAGTGGGATGCTCCGGATTCACTCTTGTAGGGGAGCCGAAAGTGGTGCCGAGGGAGATTGCAAAAATCGGGAAGGCGAAAGGGATCACCCTGCTTACGGGGGCGTCCGTGGGAGATGATATTGACGGGGAGCTGACCCGTTCCGGCTGCCTGAAGATGCGCTATCCGTATCAGAGCAATAAAACGCTCCGCAGCGCGATCAATGAAGGAACCGTGGGTTACTCGGATATCCATCTCAGCCACCTGCCGGAGTTCATAGACCGGGGAGGCATCCACATTGACGTGGCGGTCATTGAATGTGCGGCCGTATTGGAAGAGGGCATTGTCCCGACGGCCTCCGTGGGTGCGTCTGACAGTATGGTCCGCATGGCAGACCGGGTGATCCTCGAGGTGAATGAATCCCTGCCATTGGATTTTTACGGCATGCATGATATCTATAATGCTGCCGGGGCACCGATTCCGTTGACCGGCGCTACCGGCAGGATCGGCAGTAAAGTGATCCCCTGTGACCCTGCAAAGATTGCTGCGATCGTGAGGACAGACGAGCCCGGCAAATGCCCGGTGTTCAGTGCTCCGGATACGGCCAGCGAGACGATCGGGTCGTACATCGTGGATTTCCTGAAACAGGAAGTGGCAGCGGGAAGGCAGCCGGAGTCGCTGTCGCCGATCCAGTCCGGTGTGGGCAGTGTGGCGAATGCCGTTCTGGCCGGTCTGGGCGACAGCGGGTTCTCGGGTTTTGAAATGTATACGGAAGTGCTCCAGGACTCCGCGCTGAACCTGATTCTGGACGGAAAAATGAAAGGGGCTTCCTCCACGGCAGTCTCCCTGTCTGAAAAATCGCTGAAAGATTTTTATGAAAATATAGACAGCCTGAGGAATAAGATCGTGCTGCGCCCGCAGAAGATCTCCAATCATCCGGAGGTCGTGCGTCGCCTTGGTGTGATCGCGATGAATACGCCGATCGAGTGCGACATCTATGGGAATGTCAATTCGACGCATGTGATGGGTACCCGCATGATGAACGGTATCGGCGGGAGCGGGGATTTTGCCCGTAATGCCGGGCTTACGATCTTTGCCACGGCATCCACGGCGAAAAAGGGAAGCATCAGCTGCATCGTGCCCATGTGTGCCCATGTAGACCACACGGAGCATGACGTCCAGGTGATTGTGACGGAGCAGGGGCTGGCAGACCTGCGTTGGAAATCGCCGCGCCAGAGGGCGGAGCTGATCATTGAAAACTGTGCGCATCCGGATTACCGCCCGATGCTGCGGGATTATTATCAGGCGGCATTAAAAAACGGGGGGCATACGCCGCATGACCTGCGGAATGCATTTGCGATGCATCAGAAATACCTGGATACCGGATCCATGCTGTAGGCGGCCGGAAAAAGAAAAGCATATTGTTTTAAATGGAGGTAACACGCAGATGACAAAGATAGAAGGAGTGTACAAAATGTGTAAAGAAAAAGGGAGGTGTCAGGCATGAGTTATACGGCATCGCTTATTTCGTCTCTTTTCAGCACGGTATTTATCATTTTTGCCATTATGGTAGTCGGTTATCTGGTCGGGCGGATCACGATCAAGGGGGTATCGCTGGGTACGGCCGGCGTCCTTCTGGTGGCACTGGTTTACGGGGTCCTGGCGAGCTTTGTCCCTTATTTTACCGTAGGGGATAAAACGATCGTACTTTATTTGGCAGAGTCCGTCACATTGGAAAACGGCACGGTTTTAAGCGCGACATCCGGCCTGTTTTCCCTTGTGTCAAATATCGGGACCGCGTTGTTTGTCACCGCGGTCGGGCTGATCGCAGGGCCGAAGTTTTTCCGTATGTTTAACCGGAAGTCACTGAGTTATATCCTGATGGGCGTCGTGATCATTGCGATCGGGACAGTGGTCTCTGTCTGCATCATTCAGTTCAGCAATGATCCGAATGTGGATTCCAGCCTGGTGATCGGGCTGATGACCGGGGCGCTGACCAGTACGCCGGGATTTTCCGCGGCGAAAGAGGTGGCTGCTGATTCCGCCAAGGTTGCGGCCGGTTACGGCATCGCTTATCTGTACGGTGTGATCGGGGTAGTGCTCTTCGTTCAGCTGCTCCCGCGGTTATTAAAGGTGGACATTGAGAAGGAACGCAATGAATTTGTGGCAGCGAATGCGATTGAGGTAAAGCCGCTGACCAGGAAGCTGGTTAAGGTTGACGCGTATGAATTTTTTCCGTTCGGAATTACGATTATATTCGGCTGCCTGATTGGCGCTGTCAAAATTCCGGGAATCGGGTTTTCCCTCGGCACTTCCGGAGGTGTCCTGGTTGCAGGGCTGATCATCGGGCATTTCGGGCACATCGGGCCGTTTGACTGCCGGATCAGCAAGTCGACGCTGAATTTCCTGCGTGAGCTCGGGCTGGTCTTCTTCCTGATCGGGGCGGGAGTCCCGGGAGGCGTGAATTTTATTTCCAATGTGAAACCGTCCTATTTCCTGTATGGCATTATTATCACGACGGTCCCGATGATCGTGGGATATATCCTGGCAAAATATGTATTCCGTTTAAGTATCTTTAACGCACTGGGATCCATCACCGGGGGTATGACCAGCACACCGGCGCTCGGAGCGTTGATCTCGACGGCGGGGACCGAGGATGTGTCGAGTTCCTACGCGGCGTCGTATCCGTTTGCGCTGTTCTGTATCGTGCTGGCAGCGCGAATTGTAGCCGGCGTGATGTGAACAACAGAGTAGAAGTAGAATGGGAAGGAGTGGCGGCAGACAGTATGAAAGGAAATCGGAGAGGAATTATAAAGCGTTACATAGTATTTTTCTGTGGATTACTGGTTAATTCTTTCGGCGTTGCCTTTATCACAAAAGCTTCGCTGGGGACAACGCCGATCTCTTCCATCCCTTACAGTATGTCACTGATTTTTCCTGCACTCACACTTGGAAACTGGGTCATGATATTTAATTTCACCATGATTGTCCTGCAGTTGATTTTGCTGCACAGATTAGATGTTCTTGATCTCGTTCTTCAGATTTTGATTGCAATCTTTTACGGATATTTTATTGATCTGTCTATGCTGTGTCTGGGGCAGTTTATGCCCCGGACATATGCAGTCAAGATTGTCGCTCTGCTTTTGGGAAGCGCGATCCTTGCTATGGGCGCTTACCTGGAAGTTATTGCGAATGTGGTGATGATTCCCGGCGATGCGTTCATGCGCGCGGTCGCAAAGCTGAGCCATAGAGAGTACGGAACAATCCGTGTCATCTGTGATGTGACTATGACGGCGATCGCAGCGGTTCTCTGTCTGGTATTTCTCCGACAGCTTTCCGGCGTACGGGAAGGGACGATTATCGCTGCCGTGCTTACCGGAAATATTGTAAAGCTGTACAAGAAAGGGCTTTGCCGCTTTGAACGTCTGGTACAGAAATAAAAAGAGGTTGTAAGATAATGTCCAATCGAAAAGGCCATCTGAGTTCGCATCAGCGGGAACAGATGGCCTTTTCGATTGAAATTTATCAGAAAGAATTAGTGAATTACTCTGTGGGTAACAGGCAGACAAGCATCTGAGCCGTGGTGGTTCCGATGTTTTTAATGCACTTTCCGTAATTAGCAGCAATGTGTACACTGTCGCCGGCGTTGAGGATTGTCTCGTTCCCATCCTCGCCACAGAACAGCATTGTGCCTTCTACGATATAATAGATGGACTCTTTTGTGTTTTTGCCCATCTCAGTGCCGCCGCCGTTGGGAAGGAAGTGAGAAAGTCCGACAGTCAGCTTTCCTCCGTCAACATCAACTGCGTCATGAAGTCTGCATAATTTGCATTCTGAATGACCTTTTGCTTCGTAAGTGTAGTATTCATCTTTTTTGGTAATCTTATAACCTGCCATAGTATTTGTCCTCCGTTTCTGTCAATTTGTTTGGTTACCGTTTAGTTATGTAAATATTATACAAATTTATTGCATGGAATCCAATATTATATGTTTACAATTTACAAGCGCTATTTTTTGTAATTCCTACAATTGAAATTCCATTTGCATTTTTTGTGAGGGTTTATATTTCCCTGGCGATTGCAATATGAGGAAAGAAACAGTTTACATTCCGGGGCGATTCATGTATAATCGAACGGTAAAAAGCAGTTATAGTTATGCGAGATAACTCGTGTACCTAAAATATAGTACTCGAAGTACTCGAACTGGGGCAAAAA
>JAJQBV010000068.1:0-693 GCA_021203115.1 Clostridiales bacterium
CGGAGCAGCTTCCGCGCCTCCCCGCTCACGTAATAATCCCCCGGTGTGTCGTGCCGGTCCGCATTCTCCCCCGCGATCCGTGACATAACGAAGATGGCTGTGTCCGCACCGTCCGTCCGCGCTGCCGCCTCATCGACGGGGTCTCCGCAGGGGACCGCGAAGGGGGATGTGGAATACGCTGTGAAGAAATCCATCCCCTCCTCCACCTTGCGCAAAATCCCGGCCTTCCAGCTCTCCCGCGCCTTGCGGTAGCAGTCCTCGTAAGCCGCCAGCCAGTCCAGACCGGGCTTTGTCACATCGAACCCCGCAGCAATCAATCCCTCCGCGATATTGACACTCGCGCGGTTATTCACATCACCGGAACCGGTGCCGCCCTTCACGGTCCGGACCGCGCCCGCGCCGTACAGACCGATGCGGCTCCCCTTTTTCAGCGGAAGCAGACCGCCCTCATTCTTCAGCAGTACAAAGCCCTCCGCAGCCGCACGACGCACCAGCGCCGCGTTTTTTACTTCCCGCTCCGTGACATCCGTCGATGTTGTGCCGACATATCCCCGTTTTCTCAGTTTCATATTGTCCTTCCCCCTGCATTCTGAAATCGTTTTTCTTACTTTCGCATAAAACCGGCCGTTTTGCAACCGTTTTCCGTCGATTCAGATTATCTAATAAAACAGCGGGTCGTCTGATCTGTAATTC
>JAJQBV010000068.1:703-3236 GCA_021203115.1 Clostridiales bacterium
TTCAGCACATCTTCATTCAAGGTCACACCGAACTCTTTTCCGATCGCCCTCAGATTATCATCTGTGATCACCTGCCGGATTTTCCCGTCCGGGCTGGCAGACAGCACGATACTCGTAATCTGCGCCGCCTTCTCAATGGTATGCATCAGGCCGAAAGCGATATCGAAGCTCGAACCGGAGACAAAAAGACCGTGGAACGCCCAGATCGCCGCCTCGTACCGCTCCATCTGCTCACAGGTCGCCCGCGCGATATCGGCGCCGCCGGGAACCATCCACGGCACAACGCCCACACCGTCCGGGAAAACGACACAGCACTCGGTTGCGCTCTTCCAGAGCATGCGGGTAAAGACCTCCGCCTTCAGCGGAAGCACATAGGTCAGTGCGATGATGTAGGGCGGATGCGCGTGATAGATAATGCGGTTCTCCCCGTTCGTCACCCGCTTGCGGACGGAATGATTCATCATATGCGTCGGAAACTCGCTGGTGGGAACGCCGCCCGCCTCCAGCCCCCAAACGATGCGATAGCTGTCTCCCGTCTCGTTGAGCTCGGCGATACAGATATTATTCTGCGGCTCCAGCTCCACATTCCGGAGAAATTTACCGCTGCCGGTGGAGATAAAATACTCTCCCGCCAGATTTTCCGCCTGCACACCCATATTGACCCACTCGCCGGGCACTGCCCTGAAATAAGGACGGCAGACCTCCACCTCCTCCGGGCGCATGCGGTAGGTCAGATTCCCGCCGTTTTTCTCATGCCAGCCCTGACCGACGGCATCGCTGCACATCCGAATATAGTCCTTCACTACTTTTACATCTAAAACGCTCATATTTTTCTCCCTCTTCTATCCTTATCTCTTTGCCAGCACATCCCGCTCGTAGCGGAGCACCTCGTCAAACCATGTATCGTCATCCGTGCCGCACTGTCGGCAATATTCCTCCCAGACATCCCCGAACGGAAGCATCTTCACCTGCTCCTGACGCACCATCGCCTCCGTCCAGTTTGCCGCATCCTGAAGCTTTTTTAAATCTTCGTGGGGCATGCACAGCGCATTCAGAAGCGCCTTCTGCCAGCTACGGAAACCGACTGCCCATGCGCTGATCCGGTTGATACTCGCGTCAAAATAATCCAATGCCATATGGACGCGGCCGATCGCGTCGCAGCGGACGATCTCCTTCGCCATCTCTCTCGTCTCATCGTCAAACAAAACCACATGGTCGGAATCCCACCGCACCGGACGGGTGATGTGGAGCGCAATCTCCGGGAAAAACGCCAGCAGCGCCGGAATCTTATCGGAGACAACCTCCGTCGGGTGATAGTGTCCGTTGTCCATCAGCGGGATGCAGCCCTCATGGGTCGCCGCAAAGCTTAAGGAAAACTCACCGCTGCCCACCGTGTAGGACTCCACGCCGATTCCGAACACCTTGGACTCCACGCAGGGCTTTACCAGTGCCGGATCATGCGGCTCAGCGATGATCTGCTCGATGGAATCCTTATAGCGCTCCCGCGGGCCAAGGCGGTCTGCCGGGACATCCTTCGCGCCGTCCCCTGTCCAGATGTTCATCACGCAGGGAATCCCTGTCTGCTCCGCAAAATACTGAGAAATGCGGATACAGGCTTTGCCGTGATCAATCCAGAACCTCCTCGTCTCCTCGTCCGGGCTGGAAAGTGTCAAGCCGTCCTTCATCATCGGATGGGAGAAAAAGGTCGGATTGAAATCCAGACCCATGCCCCGCTCCTTTGCGAAATCCACCCATTTCTGAAAATGCTTCGGCTCCAGCTTGTCCCGGTTCACATAGCCGTCCTCAAAGATGGCATAACTGGCGTGAACATTGATCTTTTTCATGCCGGGGGTGACCTTTATTACCTCGTCAATGTCGGACATCAGCTGCTCCGGCGTGGTCGCCCGTCCCGGATAATTTCCCGTGGTCTGGATGCCGCCGGTCAGCGGGCCGTCATGGTCAAAGCCGATGACATCATCCCCCTGCCAGCAGTGCAGAGAGACCGGAATCTCCTTCAGCTTTGCGATGGCTGCGTCCGTGTCCACCCCTGCTTTCGCGTATATTTCCTTTGCGCCGTCATATCTGTTCATATATTTCCTCCTTCCTGGAATTGCTTTCTCACATCATCTATTGATAAATTTGAATCGGAAAAGACCGCCCGATGCAGGCACGCGCATCCCCGATGTCCTCCAGCTCCCTGAACGCAATCATCTGCGCGGCGAGGTTCCCGATGGCGGTTCCCTCCGTGGGTCCGGCACAGACCGTCTTCCCGGAGGCTTTCGTCGTCAGCTCGTTTAAGTACGCCGCATTTGCGCCGCCTCCCACGATACGGATTTTATCATAGGTTTTTCCGGTCAGCGCTTCCACCTCCCGGCAGGTCGCGCCGTAGCACTCGGTAAGACTATTGTAAACGACGGACGCCACCTGTGCAATCCCCTCCGGCACCTCCTGCCCGGAATCTCTTCAGGCAGCCTGCACCTCAGCCAACAATTTCGACGGTGCGAGGAAACGGATGTCTTTACAGTACACCCAC
>JAJQBV010000068.1:3246-7460 GCA_021203115.1 Clostridiales bacterium
AGCATCCACAGGCCCATGATATTTTTCAGGAAGCGGAAACGGTAATCGTAGCCGCCCTCGTTGGTAAAGTTGTGCCTCTGTGCCTCCGGAGAACAGTCCGCAGCCAAAAGCTCCGTCCCCATCAGCGACCATGTGCCGGAGCTGATATACAGGGCATCCTCATCCTTCCCGGCCGGAACCGCCAGCACAGCCGAGCCCGTATCATGGGTACACGGCAGGATCACCCGGCAGTTGTAACCGATCTCAGACTGCATTTCCGCCGTCAGCGTTCCCAGACAGGTACCCGGCACGGCGATTTCAGGAAAAATCTCCTCCGGATATCCCAGCCGCCGGATCAGCTCCTTATCCCACTGCTTCGTCTCCGGACTCACCATCTGCGTGGAGGAAGCGTTCGTATACTCCGCCGCCTTCACGCCGGTGAGCAGATAGTGAAGGTAATCCGGAATCATGAGAAAAGTCTCCGCCTCCGCCAAAAGCTCCGGCTCCTGCTCCCGCATGGCCATCATCTGATAGATCGTGTTAAACGGCTGCTTCTGGATGCCGGTGCGGGCGTAGAGCTCCGTCTCTGGAATGTGCGCGTAAACCTTCTCGTCCATCCCCTCTGTCCGGCTGTCACGGTAAGCCACCGCGTCCGTAATCCGTGTGCCGTCTCTCCCAAGCAAAACAAAATCCACCGCCCATGTATCGATGCCGACACTGACCGGGATCTTCCCCGATTCGGCACACTTCTTCATGCCGGTTTTTACTTCCTCAAAAAGGCGGTCGATATCCCATATCTTTCTCCCGTTCCGATCTGTCATCCCGTTCGGAAAACGGTAGATTTCTTCCAGAATCATCTTCCCGTCCTCCGAATGCCCCAGAATATGGCGGCCGCTGGAGGCACCGATATCGATTGCAAGATAATACTGTGTCACCTGTTTCCTCCTCTCTGCAACAATACTTCTGATATATATAATCTTTCATTTTGGAGAAAAAATCAATGCTGTCTCATACCAGGATTTGTAGCAAATCTGAAAATGTTCCGAGCTCATAATCGGCCTTTTTGCAATTTACCGCATCTCCGATCGCCGCCGTCAGCATCCCGCCTGCAATACCGGCGTCAATGCCCGCCTCGGCATCCTCCACCACCAGACATTCCTGCGGCTCCCGTCCGAGAAACTGAGCCGCTTTTACAAAGACTTCCGGATCCGGCTTGGACCGTGTAATATTCGTCCCGTCGGAAATCTGGTCGAAGGCTCCGGTCAGCCCCACTCTCTCCAGAATAAACTTCGCATTTTTGCTGGAAGAACCGAGTGCGATGCCGTATCCCCGTTGGCGAATCTCTGCCAGAGTCCCACGCACCTCATCGCTGACATCCGCCGGCGTTATCGTCGCCAGAAGGCTCCGGTATGCTTCGTTTTTCTCTGTGGCAAGCTCCATCTTTTTCTCATCATCAAGCGGCTCACCCTCGTATCTTTCCAGTATAATTTCCAGACTGTCCATGCGGCTCACTCCGCGGAGACGGTTGTTGATCTCCTCATCAAAGTAACTCCCCATGCGGTCCGCCATCTGTTTCCATGCCTGATAATGAAACTGATCCGTAAATACGATGACACCGTCCAGATCAAAAATTACCGCTTTCAGACTCACGCCCTGTCCTCCTTTACAATAATTTTCTTCTCCGTCCCCAGATTTCCCGTGTCCACCGTGCAGGAAATTCCATCCGCACACTTCACGTCCACAAGAATTTCCCGATCTGTCTCACACACGCTCACCCGGATCTCCCCGCTTGCCGATTGATACGTACAGGTAAACTCGTGCATGGTCTTCGGCAGGTACGGACGGATGGTGACCTCGGAAAATCCCGGTTTTTCCGGGATGATCCCGGCGATGCCGTTGTAATACCACTCGATGATATGTCCCATCATATCATGGCAGTGACTCCTTGGATTTTTCTCCCAGTACTCGCCCAGCGTCGTCTCGCCGTCCAATACGAACGCGTAGTAGCTGGGGTGCTCCTCCTTCAGAATGTATCTGCAGATGAGCTCGTTCATGCCGTACTTTCGCGCGGTCTGAATCACATAGGGAAGGCCGACCTCACCGCAGAGGAAGGAGCCGTCCCGATCCAGAGTATAGCGGAACGCTTTCACAATATCCTCTTCTTTATCCTCCGGAACCAGACCCCAGAACAGCGGCAGCGCCTGCGTCGCCTGTGTGATATAAATTTCGTCCCTGTGATCCCGGCACCGGTAGCACCAGCCGCCCAGCTCCGGATTTTCCATCAGAAGCTTCTCGTTATAGTTGGCTTTGATCTCCTCCGCGTAAGCATCCAGTTCGGCCTTCACATCCGTTTTTCCGAGCACCGCCGCAAATCCGGCAAGCGTCGTCACATCCGCATAGAGAAACGCGGTCTCGATATTATCCTTCGCCAGATCGTTGCGAGGATTTCCCCAATCGCCAAGGCAATGGTTAATGACGCCATCCTCATTTACCTTCGTCTTCAGATGCGCCAGATAGCGCAGACCGGATTCAAAATTCTCCTCAATAATCTTTACATCGCCATAGAACAGATAATGCCAATATACCCCCAGTATGCTGGTGCTTCCCCATGGGATAATATCGTAAAAATCACCCAGCCCCGGCACCGGAAGCACATTCGGAATGTAGCACGGACACTGTGCCGGTATCAGGCCGTCGCCCGGATAATACCGCCCGCCGTTCATATCGTTGAACCAATCGTCCGCCATATGCTGCCCGCAGCGCATATCCTGCAGAAACTTCTCCCAGAGCAGCCGTCCGTCCTTCATATAAAAAATCGCGCTGGCCATCAGGTGATTCGGTTCCTGCCACGCAAAGCGCTCGATCGTCGGACAGTCGGTATGAACACAGACCATATTGGCCTCCACCGCTTTCTCGACCAGATCATAAATCTGCTCATAGCGCTTATCATCACAGGTAAAGGAGCCGTCTGTCTTCCACGCACAGGTGACGGCATCCGACCGAAGGCTGCGGATCTCAGACACGCCGTCCCGCTCCACCGCTGCATACCTTCCCGCAAAGTAGGTAAACTTCATGCGGCAGTGCTCCCAGACATCATCTTCCCCCACGATGGCGGTGATACAGGAATCCACCAGAATCCAGTTTTTCGCATACTGGTCCACATCCCCGTCCCCGTCCAGCTTCTCCGCCGGATAAATCTTTATTGCATCGCCGCGCTTTCCCTTCACCTCAAAATCCAGCAGGCCGGACATATTCTGTCCGAAATCATAGATATCTCTCCCGTTGACTGTATGAATCAGCCTGCCCTCATAGGATTTGATCACCTTCGCCGCCGGTTGGAACTGCTCCTGCAAGACACCCTTCGGAATGTCCTCCGCATCGGCGCAGACAGCACGCTCCCAGCCGGAATCGTCAAAATCCGCCGCATCCCAGCCCGGCACACACAGCCGGTTATCGATCGTCTCGGATCCGTAGACATTGCTCATCACCGTGGGATGCTCCTTCACCCGAAAGCTCTCATCCGCCTGCCAGACCTCAGTGCTTCCGTCCGCATAGGTCACCTTCAGCTCCAGCGCCAGAACCAGCGCCTTTGCAAACGGCTGATACGGGTTCGGGTTCGGCGGCATAAAATCCGGGAATCCGAAGGTATAATGTTCATCCACCTTAATATACCAGCCGTTTCCGACCTCCGCACCGATGATGTTCTCACCCACCCGTATGGCATCGGTCACATCAAAGGTCACATACTGCGCCAGCTTGTTGTAATCCGTCCACGCCGGATCCAGCTCGTGGTCGCCCACCTTCGCACCGTTCAGGTGCAGGACGAACTGACCCAGACCGCAGACCTTCACAACGGCGGCTGCTACCTCCTTCTCAATATAAAAACCCTTTCTTGCATAGAACGGTGCGGCCGTCCGGTTTGTAATCCACTTCTCAAACATACGATTCTCCAATAAATTTTATAGTACTTTAAAGTTCTGCGCCCCAGACTCCGCAGAACGGGTCGACCGGGCTCCTTCCCTGAAACGCCGACCGCCCCATGATCTTATCCACAACCTGATCAATGACCGTCTCCGTCGGCGTATAGGCATTGATAAACGTCTTCACCATGGGCACATCCACCAGATTATACGGGTTGGCCAGGGAAATAAAGAGTGTCGGCACCTCACGGTCAAACCACGGTGCATCCGCTGCCATCAGATGAACCCAGTCAATGCGCCGGACCGACTGGTTGC
>JAJQBV010000033.1:0-301 GCA_021203115.1 Clostridiales bacterium
TAAAGGAGGCTGCCAGTATGCTTCAGCAGGAAAGCAGACTTGGGGTGGCTGATAACACAGGAGCAAAAGAGATTCTCTGCATCCGTGTTATGGGCGGTTCTACGAGAAGATATGCCCGTGTTGGCGATATTATTGTTGCAACGGTCAAAGATGCAATACCAGGCGGAGTTGTCAAAAAGGGTGACATTGTAAAAGCGGTTGTTGTCCGCACAAAGCGGGAGATCCGCAGGCAGGATGGGTCTTCCATCCGTTTTAATGATAACGCTGCCGTGATCATCAGGGCCGACAAGCCTCCGAGAGG
>JAJQBV010000033.1:311-7450 GCA_021203115.1 Clostridiales bacterium
CGTATATTTGGACCGTTTGCCATGGAGCTTCGTGAGAAACAGTTTATGAGAATTGTTTCCCTTGCTCCGGTAGTACTATAGGAGGTAGCGATTCATGCTTAAAATTAAAAAAGGTGATACAGTCAGGGTGATTGCCGGCAAGGATAAAGATAAAGAAGGCAAAGTAATCGCTGTTGACGCAAAGCATAACAGAGTGACGGTTGAGGGGATCAACATGATCACGAAGCATACAAAGCCGAGTATGGCAAACCAGGCCGGCGGTATTGTCCAGCAGGAAGCGCCGATCGATATTTCCAACGTCATGTACCTTGCGGATGGAGTGCCTACCAGAATCGGATTCGTCTTTGACGGCGTGGATGAGAAGGGCAAACCGATCAAGAAGCGCGTCGCCAAGAAGACGGGCAAGATCATTGATTAGAAGGAGGTCCATCGAGTTGAGTAGATTGAAAGAAGCTTATCAAAATGAGATCGTAGATGCTATGATCAGGAAATTCGGATATAAGAATATCATGCAGGTGCCGAAGCTTGAGAAGGTTGTCATCAACATGGGCGTCGGCGAGGCGAAGGAAAATGCAAAGATTCTGGAGTCTGCGATGAAGGATCTGGAGATTATCTCCGGACAGAAGCCGATCAAGACCATTGCAAAGAAATCTGTCGCAAACTTCAAACTCAGAGAAGGCATGGCCATCGGATGCAAGGTTACACTGCGCGGCGAGAAGATGTATGAGTTTGTCGACCGCCTGATCAACCTCGCGCTTCCGCGTGTGCGTGACTTCCGCGGTGTAAATCCAAACTCCTTTGACGGCAGAGGCAATTATGCTCTCGGCATCAAAGAGCAGCTGATTTTCCCGGAGATCGAGTATGACAAGATCGATAAAGTACGCGGTATGGATATCATCTTTGTCACATCCGCCCAGACGGATGAAGAGGCGCGGGAGTTACTGGCACAGTTCAATATGCCATTTGCAAAATAACAGGAGGGAATTTTCATGGCTAAGACATCTTTAAAAGTTAAACAGCAGCGCAAACCGAAATTCTCTACCAGAGAATATACTCGCTGCAGAATCTGCGGGCGTCCGCATTCTGTGCTGAGAAAATACGGAATCTGCAGGATCTGCTTCCGCGAGCTGGCCTACAAGGGCGAGATTCCGGGTGTGAAGAAATCCAGTTGGTAAGGAGGAGGCAGAGTATGAGAACGACAAACGATCCAATCGCGGATATGCTTACAAGAATCCGCAATGCAAATATCGCAAAGCATGATGTAGTAGATATCCCTTCGTCAAAAATGAAGATCGCCATCGCGGATATTTTATATAACGAGGGTTATATCACAAAGTATGAGATGATTCCGGACGGGAATTTTGAGGCGATCCGTGTCACCTTAAAATACGGTGCGGACAAAAACGAAAAGGTTATCTCCGGCATCAAGAGAATTTCCAAGCCGGGTCTTCGTGTATATGTAGGCAAGGATGATATCCCGAAGGTGCTGGGAGGTCTCGGTATTGCGATTCTTTCCACAAACCAGGGTGTGATTACGGACAAAGAAGCCAGAAAGCTCCAGGTCGGCGGCGAAGTATTAGCATTTGTGTGGTAGGCATCCACAATCAATTAAATTTTAGGAGGTACGGGCATGTCACGTATAGGAAGAATGCCAATCGCGATTCCGGCCGGCGTAACGGTGACGATCGCAGAAAATAATCATGTGACTGTAAAAGGTCCGAAGGGAACACTGGAGAGAGTGCTTCCGGAGGAGATGGAGATTAAACAGGAAGGCAGTGAAATTGTCGTATCCAGACCGAACGATCTGAAGAAAATGAAGTCACTGCATGGACTGACAAGAACCCTGATCAACAACATGGTCATCGGTGTGACCGAGGGCTATGCCAAGGTGCTGGAGATCAACGGTGTCGGTTACAGGGCTGCCAAGTCCGGCAAAAAGCTGACATTGACGCTGGGATATTCTCATCCGGTGGAGATGACAGATCCGGAAGGGCTGGAGTCCGTCGTAGATGGAAATAAGATTACTGTAAAGGGCATCGACAAGGAAAAGGTCGGCCAGTACGCAGCAGAGATCCGAAGCAAGAGGAGCCCGGAGCCGTATAAGGGCAAGGGTATCAAGTATGCCGATGAAGTGATCCGTCGCAAAGTTGGTAAGACCGGTAAGAAATAATTGGAGGTGTGACAGGTAATGATAAATAAAAAATCAAGAGCAGATGTTCGTGTGAAAAAGCACAGAAGAATGCGGAATCATTTAGCGGGAACTGCTGCACGGCCACGCCTGGCAGTCTTCCGGAGCAACAAGCACATGTACGCCCAGATTATTGACGACGACGCTCAGGTTACTCTTTGCGCAGCTTCCACCATGGAAAAGGATATCAAATCCGCGCTGAAGTATACAGACGACGTGGACGCGGCGAAGGCAGTCGGTACAGCCATTGCAAAGAAGGCACTGGAGAAGGGTATCACCACTGTTGTTTTTGACAGAGGCGGTTATATCTATCAGGGCAAGGTTCAGGCACTGGCAGATGCGGCGCGTGAAGCCGGATTAAACTTTTAATAGGGAGGGAGAGCGACGATGAAACGAGCAATAATTGACCCGGATCAGTTTGAATTAGAAGAAAAAACCGTGGCGATCAAGCGTGTAACAAAGGTTGTGAAGGGCGGACGGAATATGCGTTTCACAGCTTTGGTTGTCGTAGGTGACCGGAACGGTCATGTCGGCGCAGGCTTGGGCAAGGCACAGGAAATTCCCGAGGCGGTTCGCAAGGGAAAAGAGGATGCCATGAAGAATCTCATTGAGGTGAAGCTGGATGAAAACAACAGTATCTCTCATGATTCCACCGGAAAGCACACAGGCACATCCGTGCTCCTGAAGCGGTCCCCGGAAGGTACCGGCGTTATCGCAGGCGGCCCCGCACGTAGCGTATGCGAGCTTGCCGGCATCAAAAACATCCGTACCAAATCTCTGGGCTCCAACAATAAGCAGAATGTTGTCCTGGCAACGATCGAGGCACTTCGCCAGCTGAAATCCCCGGAGGAAGTAGCCAGACTTCGCGGCAAGTCTGTGGAAGAGATACTGGGTTAAGGAGGACAGGACAATGGCAGATAAATTAAGAATCACACTTGTAAAATCAACGATTGGTGCGATCCCGAAGCACAGAAAGACTGTGGCAGCTCTCGGCTTAAAGAAGCTGAACAAGACAGTCGAGCTTCCGGACAACGCGGCGACCCGCGGCATGATCCGCCAGGTCAGCCATTTGGTAAAGGTTGAGGAAATTTAACAGGTAAGGAGGTGCCATGATGGAGTTATCGAATTTAAAACCCGCAGCGGGTTCAACACACGGGGATCGTTTTCGCAGAGGCCGCGGACACGGCTCAGGAAACGGAAAGACCGCCGGATACGGACATAAGGGCCAGAAAGCACGTTCCGGAGCACCGAGACCCGGATTTGAGGGCGGCCAGATGCCTCTCTACAGACGTATCCCGAAGAGAGGTTTCACAAACAGAAACACCAAGGATATTGTTGCTGTGAATGTTTCCTCACTGGAAGCATTTGATAATGACACAGTAGTGACTGTTGACACACTGGTTGAGGCCGGTATCGTGAGAAATCCCAGAGACGGCGTCAAGATTCTCGGCAACGGTGAGCTTACAAAGAAGCTTACGGTGCAGGTTAATGCATTCAGTAGTTCGGCAAAAGAAAAAATTGAAGCGCTGGGTGGAAAAGCAGAGGTGATTTAATGCTTCAGACAGTCCGTAATGCATTTAAAATCAAGGAAATAAGAAACAGAATCATCTTTACCTTCCTGATGCTGATTGTGGTGCGTATCGGGTCTCAGATTCCGATTCCGGGTATCAACGGCGAGTATTTTGCCGAGTGGTTTTCCGAGAACTCGGGAAATGCCTTCGGCTTTTTTGACGCGATCACCGGCGGTTCCTTTGAAAATATGTCGGTCTTTGCGCTGAATATTACGCCGTATATCACATCATCCATCATCATCCAGCTGTTGACCATCGCGATTCCGAAGTTTGAGGAGTGGCAGAAGGACGGCGAGGACGGAAGGAAAAAGCTGACTGCGATTACAAGATACCTGACCGTCGGACTGGCGATCATGGAATCTCTGGCTATGTCCATTGCATTCGGAAGACAGGGTCTTTTCACTGAGTTTAATGCACTGAACGTGATCATGACGGTGGTCACACTGACCGCGGGTTCCACCGTGATCATGTGGATCGGCGAGCGCATCACGGAGCGCGGTGTCGGGAATGGAATTTCCATCGTCCTGACGATCAATATTATCTCCAGACTCCCGTCCGACCTGACGACATTGTTCGGGCAGTTTGTACAGGGGAAGGAGATCGCGACAGCGGTTCTGAATGCGGCGATCATCGTGGCGATCATTGTTCTGGTGGTTGTTCTGGTTGTCCTGCTTCAGGGCGCAGAGCGGAGAATCCCTGTCCAGTATTCACGCAAGGTCATAGGCAGGAAGCAGGTGGGCGGACAGTCCTCCCAGATTCCCCTGAAGGTCAATACGGCCGGCGTTATCCCCGTCATCTTTGCACAGTCTCTGATGATGTTTCCGGTGATTATCTGCCAGCTGCTGGGCAAGACAGGCGGGACGTCTGTGTGGGGAAAGATCCTGAATATGCTGACACAGTCGAACTGGTTTGATTTCAACACGCCGATCAACAACATCGGTCTGGGAATCTATATCGTTCTGATTGTCGCGTTTGCGTATTTCTATACGTCCATCACCTTCAACCCGCTTGAGGTTGCAGACAACCTGAAAAAGCAAGGCGGTTTTATTCCGGGTATTCGTCCGGGCAAGCCGACCAGCGACTATCTGACGAAGATGCTGAACTACATCATCTTTATCGGTGCAGTCGGTCTCGTGATTGTCGCGATCATCCCGATTTTCTTTGAGGGTGTGTTCAATGCGGATGTATCCTTCGGCGGTACATCGCTGATCATTATCGTGGGCGTTATCATTGAGACCTTAAAGCAGATCGAGTCTCAGATGCTGGTTCGCAATTACAAAGGATTTTTAAATGATTAATCAATACAGAGAGTGGGAGATATTCGGGGAACCGGTATCTCCGCTTCTGTGTCTTAGAGGAGGTCAATATGAAGATTATAATGTTGGGGGCACCGGGTGCCGGCAAAGGCACACAGGCAAAACTGATCGCGGATAAATATGGGATTCCGCACATCTCCACGGGAGATATCTTTCGCGCCAACCTGAAAGCGGGAACGGAGCTTGGGAAAAAGGCAAAGGTGTATATGGACCAGGGGCTTCTGGTTCCGGATGAGCTGACCTGTGATCTTGTCGTTGACCGAATCTCCAATGAGGATTGTAAGGATGGATTTATCCTCGACGGGTTTCCGCGGACGATTCCGCAGGCGGAGTGCCTGACGGAAGCGCTGAATGCGC
The DNA here is from genome assembly GCA_021203115.1 of Clostridiales bacterium. Lineage (GTDB taxonomy): Bacteria > Bacillota > Clostridia > Lachnospirales > Lachnospiraceae > Eubacterium_I. The sequence continues at coordinate 5,744 of JAJQBV010000033.1, forward strand.
GCGGAGAGAGCATGGACTATGCGATCGATGTGGATGTGCCGGATGAGAATATCATCACCAGAATGTCCGGAAGAAGAGCCTGTTTAAACTGTGGTGCAACCTATCACATCGTCAATATTCCGACAAAAGTTGAGGGTATTTGCGACCGCTGCGGGAGTCCGGTCGTGCTGAGAGCCGACGATGAAGCGGAAACCGTGAAAAAACGTCTGGATGTTTACCAGAACCAGACGCAGCCTTTGATCGATTATTATACCGCGCAGGGCATTCTGAAAACGGTGGATGGAACGCAGCCGATGAATGATGTTTTTGATGCGATCGTTGCACTGCTGGAAAAATAATTCGGATTATTTCGGAGGCAGTTCATGTCAGTATCAGTTAAGTCAGAACGCGAGATCGCGCTGATGCGCGAGGCTTGCAGAATTATAGCCATTGTCCATCAGGATCTTGGCAGGGAGCTCAGGGCAGGAATGTCGACACTGGATGTAGACCGGAAGGCGGAGGAGATGATCCGAAGCTTCGGCTGTGTTCCCAATTTCAAGAATTACAACGGGTTTCCGGGTTCGGTCTGTGTTTCCATTAATGAGGAGGTTGTTCACGGAATTCCCACCAAACACCGCATCATTCAGGACGGAGATATCATAAGCCTGGATATGGGATGCATTTATAAAGGGTACCATTCCGACGCAGCGCGGACACACGCCATCGGAGAAGTCTCCGAGGAGGCGAAGCTGCTGATCGAGCGGACACGTCAAAGCTTTTTCGAGGGAATTCGGTATGCCAGAAGCGGTCATCACCTTCACGAGATTTCCAACGCGATCGGAGATTACTGTGAGAGCTTCGGATACGGCGTGGTGAAGGATCTGGTAGGACACGGTGTCGGGGCAAAGCTCCACGAGGATCCGCAGATTCCGAATTTCCGCCAGAAGAGCAGAGGAATCCGTCTGCGGGAAGGGATGACGCTGGCCGTAGAGCCGATGGTGAATGCAGGCACATGGGAAGTAGAGTGGATGGATGACAACTGGACGGTGGTCACCCGTGACCGGTCGCTTTCCGCGCACTATGAGAATACGATTCTGATTACCGATGGAGAGCCGGAGATTTTGACCCTAACCGAGGAGGAAAGGCATGAAATTCAGACTGGCGAGATCTAAGGCGGGTCACGATAAGGACCGCCTGTATGTGATCGTGGGAGAGGACGGTGATTTTGTCTCTCTGGCGGACGGTGTAAGACGGACGGTCGGGCATCCCAAACGAAAAAAACGGAAACATATTCAGGTCATCGGTAATATCTCCCCGGCAGTGGAGGAGCCGCTGACGCGGGGCGGGGATCCGGGAGATCTGGAAATAAAGAGGGCATTGAAATTGTATCAGGAGGAAGAAAATGTCAAAAGCAGATGTAATTGAAGTGGAAGGCGTCGTGGTTGAGAAGCTCCCCAATGCATTTTTTAAAGTGGAACTTGAGAACGGCCACCAGATCATGGCAACGATCAGCGGAAAGCTTCGCATGAATTTTATCCGCATCCTTCCGGGCGACAAGGTAACTCTTGAGCTTTCCCCCTACGATCTGACAAAGGGAAGGATTATCTGGAGAGACAAATAGGGCAGATTTTTTTAAAATAATTGAAAAAATGTTTGCATTGGCTTATGTGCCATGCTATAATCCCGTCTTTGACAGTTAGTACAGTTAAAGAATCGCTCCAAGCCTTG
>JAJQBV010000096.1 GCA_021203115.1 Clostridiales bacterium
ATATAACATGGATGATTGATTGATGCAAGATAAATATAACAGATACAATATGAAGGAGAAAAGAGGTAGTAAAATTACCGGTAACAATTAATCCCGCAGCGTCAGGTAGTTTTTCATTGTTTTCAATGCGGATTTTTCCAGACGGCTGACCTGTGCCTAGGAGATATGGATTTCCGAGGCGACTTCCATCTGCGTTTTCCCTTCAAAAAACCGTAGCCGGATGATGCGGGACTCCCGCTCGCCGAGGCGCTTGATCGCGTCGCTTAAGGAGAGCTGTTCCACCCACCGGTCCTCCCGGTTTTTTTTGTCGCTGATCTGATCCATGACATAGAGGGGCTCTCCGCCGTCTGAGTAAACCGGGTCATACAGACTGACCGGTGTCTGGATGGCGTCGAGGGCGTAGACGATGTCCTCTCTCGGGATTCCGGTTTTCTCCGCAATCTCATTCAGGGTAGGCTCGGCGTCCGACGCGGACATCAGTTCTTCCTTTGCCTGCATGGCTTTGTAGGCCGTATCGCGGAGGGAGCGGCTGACCCGGACACTGTTGTTGTCGCGCAGATAACGCCGCACCTCCCCGATGATCATCGGCACCGCATAGGTGGAGAATTTCACATCCATATCCGGGTCAAAATTGTCGATCGATTTGATCAGGCCGACACACCCGATCTGGAACAAATCATCTATATTCTCGCTGGTGGAGGCAAACCGTCGGATGACACTTAAAACCAGACGGAGATTTCCACGAATGTAGGTTTCCCTTGCCTCCGGGTCGCCCTGACGGATCCTTTCAAAAAGCTCCTTCTTCTCGTCCTCCTTCAGGATGGGAAGTGTCGAAGTATTCACTCCGCTGATCTCAACTTTATATGCCGCCATGTATGCCACCCTCCAAAAAAATCTATAAAGAGAGTGCGCAAAATCGCGGCAGCTTATTCATGGAAAAAGCAGTCGTTTTTCGACACCGGCTTGAATGGCGAAAAAAATAATGCTATACTATCCGCAATGTGATTTTTATTGACGGGATGAAGGGAGACTGAGATGGAAAAATTGTTGGATCTGATCTCGGTGGAGGTGACAAAGGCTTTTGTCACGGCCGGTTATGATGAAAAATACGGGAAGGTGACGCTGTCGAACCGGCCGGATCTGTGCGAGTTCCAGTGCAACGGCGCGATGACGGCGGCGAAAGACTATAAAAAAGCGCCGTTTATGATCGCGGATGCGGTGGCGGAGGTATTGACGGGAAACGAGATGTTTTCCTCCGTGGAGTCCGTGAAACCGGGATTTTTAAATCTGAAGCTTTCTGAGAAATATCTGTCGGAGTATCTGAATGCGATGCAGGCGGCGGACAGGCTGGGCGTGGAGCAGCCCGGCCATGGCGAGACGGTGATTGTGGATTACGGCGGAGCCAATGTGGCGAAACCGCTCCATGTAGGGCATCTGCGCTCCGCGATTATCGGTGAGAGCATCCGCCGTATGGGACAGTTTATGGGATACCGGACGATCGGCGATGTGCATCTGGGAGACTGGGGGCTGCAGATGGGTCTGATCATTGAGGAGCTTCGGGAGCGTCAGCCGGATCTGGTTTATTTTGATGAAAGCTACAGCGGGGCGTATCCGGAGGAAGCGCCGTTTACAATCGGCGAGCTGGAGGAAATCTATCCGGCGGCCAGCAAAAAGTCAAAGGAAGACGAGGCGTTTTCCGAGCGCGCTCATCAGGCGACCTTAAAACTTCAGCAGGGGTATGCGCCGTACCGCGCCATCTGGGAGCATATCATGAGGGCATCGAAGGCCGACCTGAAAAAGAATTATGACAATCTGGATGTTCACTTTGACCTCTGGAAAGGGGAGAGCGACGCGGATCCCTACATCCCCGGCCTGATTCAGAACCTGATGGATCAGGGGCTTGCCTATGAGAGCCAGGGCGCTCTCGTGGTGGATATCGCCGAGGAGACGGATTCAAAGGAGCTGCCGCCCTGCATTGTCCGGAAGTCCGACGGGGCGGCGCTGTACGCCACATCCGACCTCGGGACGATACTGGAGCGGGAACGGGATTTTTCACCGGCGGAATATGTCTATGTGGCGGACAAACGTCAGCAGCTTCACTTTACACAGGTTTTCCGCGTGGCGAAGAAGGCCGGGTTTGTGAAGCCGGAGACGAAAATGATAAATGTTGGGTTCGGCACCATGAACGGAAAGGACGGCAAGCCGTTTAAGACAAGGGACGGCGGCGTGATGCGTCTGGAGACGCTGATTGCGGATATCAACGAGGCGGTTTTTGCGCGGATTATGGCGAACCGCGAGATCGGAGAGGAGGAGGCCCGCGAGATCGCGAAAGTGGTGGGGCTTGCCGCTTTAAAGTACGGAGACCTCTCGAATCAGGCCTCGAAGGACTATATTTTTGACATTGACCGCTTTATTTCCTTTGAGGGAAATACCGGCCCGTACATTCTATATACGATCGTCCGGATCAAGTCCATTCTGAAAAAATATGCGGAGGCCGGGAAGCCGGCGGAGGGTCGGAAGATTCTGCCCGCAGGCGGCGCGGAGGAGAAGGATCTGATGCTGGAGACGGCGAAGTTTAACAGTGTGGCGGAGACCGCGTTTTCGGAGACCGCGCCCCACAGGATCTGTGCCTACATCTATGATCTTGCCAATGCGCTGAACCGTTTTTATCATGCGACGAAGATCATGGCCGAGGAGGACGAGCAGGTGCAGGCGGGATATATCCGTCTGCTGGAGCTGACGAAAGAAATTCTGGAGACCGAGATCGCATTGCTCGGATTCTCCGCGCCGGATCGGATGTAACTCTGTAAGCGCGTTTTGCGAATAGTAATAGGCGGCGGAGTGAACTGTATATGATAGAAGGGAGAAACGAATGTACCCGAGATTACATATCTGTAAAGATGCCATCGCGCAGAATGTCCGTGTTGTGACCGGCCTGTGCGCCGAGCACGGGATCGGCGTGACCGGCATAACGAAGGTTTTTCGCGGGGATCCGGAGATTGCGCGGATTTTTGCGGAGAACGGCGTGTGCGGCCTCGGGGATTCCCGGATTGAGAACCTGCGGCGGCTGGAGGGAATTGAGATCGAAAAGTGGCTGATCCGGATGCCGGGCATCAGCCAGGCGGAGGATGCGGTGCGTTGCTGTGATGTCTCCCTGAACTCCGCGAACGAGACGATCCTTGCGCTGAGCCGTGCCTGTGAGAAGCTGGGCATGACGCATAAGGTGGTGCTCATGTATGATCTGGGCGACCTTCGGGAGGGTTATATTGACCGGGAGGAGATCGCGGCGGCGGCGGAGCTGGTGCGGTCCTGCCCGCGGCTGGAGCTGGCCGGGGTCGGGACGAATCTGACCTGTTTTAACTTTGTCCATCCGGACACGGAGAAGCTGTCGGAGCTGGTGCAGGTGGGGCGTGAGATCGGCGCCGGAACATATGTCAGCGGAGGCAATTCGGCAACGCTGGATCTGATGCTGCGCGGCGGCATTCCGGAGGGGGTCAATCTGCTCCGTCTGGGAGAGTCTCTTCTGTTCGGGCGGGGGCGTGCGTGCTACCGGTATCTGGAAGGGACAAGAAACGACGCGTTTCAGCTGGAGGCGGAGATCATTGAGCTGCGGGAAAAGCCGTCGATGCCGTGGGGCGAGTTCGGTGTGGACAGCTACGGCCGCGCGCCGGAGCATCATGACCGGGGGATCCGAAAGCGCGCGATCTGTGCGCTGGGGCGTCAGGACGCGGATTTTGAGACGCTGTGGCCGATGGATCCCGGCGTGGAGATTCTGGGCGCCAGCAGTGATCACCTGATGCTTGATGTGACGGAGGCGGAGGGAACGTACCGTGTCGGCGATACCGTGCGGTTCCGCCTGGGGTATTTTGCCCTGATGCGCGCGTACACCAGCGACTATGTGGAGAAATGTTATATCTTGTAAGAAATATTATATTTCACTTTAGTCCTTGACAATGTTAGCACACGGATGTATAATTTCGATTGGTGATTGGTCATATCCAAGCAGAGAATTTAACCTCAAGGGAGAGGATCCTTTGGGGTTTTATGTTTTTATATGGACGAATTACCTACATATTTTTGAAGGAGGAACATGAAAATGAAAAAAAGAGTAATCGCACTGCTTCTCGCAGCGACCATGGCATTTGCCCTGACCGCGTGCGGCAGCAGCTCCACTACGGAGGAGACGACGGACACCACAGATGCCACTGCGGCTGAGGACACCACGGATGCCAGCGCGGCTGAGGAGGCTGCAGAGGACACCGCTGAGGATGAGACCAGCGCAGAGGCGGAGGCTGAAGAGTCCGATGCGTCCGCTCTCTACGAGGAGGCAGTCGGCCAGACCTATGTGATCGGTACCGACACCACATTCGCACCGTTCGAGTTCGAGAATGACGAGGGTGAGCACACTGGGATCGACATCGAGCTTTTCGAGGCGATTGCGGATGAGATGGGCTTTACCATCGAGTGGGATATCCTTGGGTTTTCCGCTTCGGTAGCTGCTCTTGAGGCCGGACAGGTGGACGGCGTGATGGCCGGTATGTCCATCACTGACGAGCGCATGGAGAAATATGATTTCTCGGATTCCTATTATGACTGCTCTATCGCGGTAGCGGTTGCGTCCGATTCCGAGATCGAGTCTCTGGATGACCTGGCGGGCTCCACCGTTGTTGCAAAGACCGGGACCACCGGCTCCCAGTATGCGGAGGAGCTGGCGGAGGAGTACGGTCTGGAGCTGCTCTATGTGGAGGAGTCGTCCGTGATGTATCTGTATGTTGCTTCCGGACAGGCTGTTGCCTGCTTTGAGGATTACCCCATCGTACAGTATGAGATCGCCCGCGGCAATGTAGACTGCAAGGTGATCAACACATCCGAGTACAGCTATCCGACCGGTATGGCGGTTCTCTCCGGCAACTATCCGGAGTTGGTGGCAGCTTTTAATGAAGGCTTCGCACGCCTGCAGGAGGACGGCACATACGACGAAATTCTTTCACATTACTTCGAATAATCCGTGTTGCTGTTTCGGGAGAACGGCAGGATTCCGTTGAGTCCTGCCGTTTCCCGAATATGATTCGCAAATCCGGTCTGAACGGATACAAAAGATTCTGATGTGTATATCAGGAAGAAATGGGGGATTACTTGAAAGTCGTATCATTATTTATCAAATATTTTCCGACGTACCTGAGCGCATTCGGCGTGACGCTGAAGATCACGGCTTTGTCGCTGATCATCGGTACGGTAATCGGTATCGTTTTTGCAATTTTTAAGCTTTCCGGGAAAAAACCGCTGGAGATGATTGCCAATTTCTATATCAGCATCATCCGCGGCACCCCGTTGATGGTGCAGATCCTGTTTATCTATCTGGGTATTCCGGCTTTGCTGAGTTTTAAATGGGATCTCACGGTGGCCTGCGTTGTGATCATGAGCATCAACTGCGGTGCGTACATGGCCGAACTGATCCGCGGCGGCATTGAGGCTGTGGACAAGGGGCAGGTGGAGGCGGCGAACAGCCTCGGTATGAACTATGCCCAGACCATGATGAAGGTGGTTCTTCCGCAGGCGCTGCGCATCATGCTGCCGACCATCATTAACCAGTTTATCGTAACATTGAAAGATACCTCCCTGCTGTCAGTTATCGCGCTGCGGGAGTTGACACAGAATACAAAGATTATTGTGGCGAACAACATGGAGACCTTTACCATGTACTTCATCTGCGGAGTCTGGTATTGGGTGATTGTTACGATTCTCTCCAGAATCGCAAAGTACATCGAGAGGAGGACGAAATATGGCAAGTAAGATTATCGTAAAAAAATTGAAAAAGTCCTTCGGAAGCTTAGAGGTTTTGAAAGATATCAGCACAGAGGTCGAGGACGGCGAGGTGGTTGTGGTCATCGGTCCGTCCGGTTCCGGCAAATCCACATTCCTCCGCTGCCTGAATCGCCTTGAGGATATCACCGGCGGTCAGGTGATCGTGGACGGTGTTGACATCACAGACAAGAATACGGATATCAACAAGGTTCGCCAGAATATCGGAATGGTGTTCCAGCATTTTAACCTGTTCCCCCACAAGACGGTGCTTGAGAATATCACGCTGGCTCCCGTCACACTGAAGATCATGACGGCAGAGGAGGCGGAGAAAAAGGGCATGGAGCTTCTGACTACCGTCGGCCTTGCGGAAAAGCGTGACGTTTATCCCGCACAGCTCTCCGGCGGACAAAAGCAGCGTGTTGCCATTGCACGTGCGCTTGCCATGAATCCGGACATTATGCTCTTCGACGAGCCCACCAGTGCGCTCGACCCGGAGATGGTCGGCGAGGTGCTCGCCGTCATGAAAGATCTGGCGCGGCAGGGCATGACCATGGTGGTGGTGACCCATGAGATGGGATTTGCCCGCGAGGTCGGCGACCGGCTGTTGTTCATGGACGGCGGCTACATCGTGGAGGAGGGGAATCCCCGTGAGGTGCTCGCAAATCCGCAGGAGCCCAGAACGATCGACTTCCTCGGGAAGGTGCTATAACCGGAGTTAGGAAATTGTTTTCGGAGATTGCAACAGAAACATAAGAAACGATTGAAATAATGTTTAGAAAAAAGATGTACCCAGAAGACATCGGGCGTGTTTCTGGGTACATTTTTTTTAGTAAACTATGTTGCAATTTTATTACGATTTATCTCGCCATATATCAGTTTGGCTGACCGGTGCTATGTTATTAGTACCCCAGCTCTTCCCCGACGAGAATGACGCAGATGCGCTTGGCTACGTGGCTTCGCCTGGTGATGACGATCTGGCTGCAGATGCAGTCGTCGCCGAGACATTCTCCGCATCTGCCGGTATGGGAGCAGGGTGTGTTCTTCTCCAGACGCACGCAGTTGGGCGGCGCGGCGATATCCTTCACCCGCCGATAGGCGGACGGGATATCCGGAGCAACCTTATTGATTCCGGCCACAACGATCACCTTCTCCGGCCCGTAGCACAGGGCGGCAAGGCGGTTTCCACTGCCATCGATATTGACCAGCTCGCCGTCCAGCGTGATGGCGTTCGTGCTCATGAGCAGGACATCGCCGAGAAGCATCCGGTGGAGAAGATCCGTCACCTCCTCCGGAGTCTTTCCCGCGGCCCGGTCGAGAAACGTGATATCCTCTCTGGCGCGGAGCCGTTCCATAATTCCGCACTCTTCCAGTGTCATGGAACCGCCGGTTCCGACCGTAGCACCGGCCTGAATCAAAGACATCGCCAGATCCGCCGCCTTTGCGGCAGTGGGACAGTAGTAGCCCTCCATTCGTCTCTTTTCCAGATTCCTGATAATCGTGTTGGCCGTGTTCTCATAATATTGCTGTTTGGGTGTCATTGTCTGAGAATCCTCCTTTTTGCATATTGAAAAAGACTATTTAAAATAATTGTATCATGAATTAGCAATACATGTTTATA
>JAJQBV010000155.1:0-461 GCA_021203115.1 Clostridiales bacterium
TCAAGGTTTCTATAGGATTTAGACATAAAAAACAAGGTAGAATTTGACACTACCTGATTGGAAAAGGAGGTCTGCATATGTTTAATTTTGACTATTACACACCGACAGAGGTGGTATTCGGCAAGGGCACGGAGAACAGGACGGGAGAGCTTGTCCGGAAGTACGGTGGCTCGAAGGTTCTCCTTCACTACGGCGGCGGTTCGGTGGTGCGCAGCGGATTGTTGGATCGAATCAAAAAATCGCTTCAGGAGAGCGGCATCGGCTGTGTGGAGCTCGGCGGCGTTGTGCCAAACCCGCATCTCGCAAAGGTATATGAGGGAATCGAGCTTTGCAAAAAGGAAAATGTCGATTTTATTCTTGCCGTCGGCGGCGGATCCGTCATCGATTCCTGCAAGGCGATCGCTTACGGGCTGGCGGAGCCCGAATATGATGTGTGGGAACTGTATGAACACACGCGGAAG
>JAJQBV010000155.1:471-7390 GCA_021203115.1 Clostridiales bacterium
GAGTTAATGAAAGTTGTCAATAAGGATTATGATGATGCCGGGGAGATGCCGGTCGTCAACAGCCGGTATTCCATTGTAATCGCCGCGGCAAAGCGCGCCCGCCAGATCATTGCCGGTGCAGAGCCCTATGTGGCGGATGCGGAGAACAAAAAGCCGCTGTCCATCGCGGTCGAGGAGCTCTATAATCAGGATGTGAAGATTCTGGGAGAGGACGATATTGAGGAAGAGGTGTAGCGCCCGGTGAGCATGAAAGTTTTATTTGTCTCTCTCGGCTGTGATAAAAACCTCGTGGATTCCGAGTATATGGTCGGAAAACTGACCGGGCATCAGTTTATGATGACCGATGACGAGGCGGAAGCGGATGTGATCGTGATCAACACCTGCTGTTTTATCCACGATGCCAAAGAGGAGAGCATTCAGACGATCCTTGATCTCGCGGCTTACCGCACATCGGGTTCCTGTATGGCATTGATTATCTGTGGCTGCCTGGCGCAGCGATACCGCGAGGAGATTCTCCGTGAGATACCGGAGGTCGATGCGGTGCTCGGCACGAACTCCACGGAGCATATTCTTCTGGCTGTGGAAAGTGTGCTGGCCGGCAAAAAATATGAGGCTTACGAGCCCATGGATCATCTGGAAAAGCATTTTTCTGCCCGGAGTATATCGACAGGCGGACATTACGCGCATTTAAAGATTGCGGAGGGATGTGACAAGCGGTGTACTTACTGTATCATCCCGTCCATCCGTGGAGCGTACCGCAGCGTGCCGATGGAGGAGCTGGTCGCGGAGGCCGAAGAGCTCGTCCGTCAGGGTGTGAAGGAGCTGATTCTGGTCGCACAGGAGACGACTCTTTACGGAGTGGATCTCTACGGGAAAAAGTCGCTGCATCTTTTGCTGCACGAGCTGAATCAGATCGAGGGATTGCGTTGGATCCGTCTGATGTATTGTTATCCGGAGGAAATTTACGATGAGCTCATTGATGCGATTCGTGAGAATGAAAAGGTCTGCCATTACATTGATATGCCGATCCAGCATATCAACACCTCCATCCTGAAGCGGATGGGGCGGCGCACGAACCGTGAGACCCTGTCGGAGCGAATCGATGCCCTGCATGCGGCGATTCCCGATATTGCGCTGCGGACGACGCTGATCTGCGGATTTCCGGGAGAGACGCCGGAGCAGCACGAGGAGCTGATGGAGTTTATCAATGAGACGGAGTTTGACCGTCTCGGCGCTTTTACCTATTCGGCGGAGGAGAATACTCCCGCAGCCGAATATCCGGATCAGATTGACGAGACAGTGAAAGAGGAGTGGAAATCCGAAGTGATGGAGCTCCAGGAGGAAGTGATCCTCGATAAGAATCAGGATATGATCGGTCGGGAGCTGGATGTTCTGATCGAGGGGAAGGTGGCGGATGAGGATGCCTATGTGGGCAGAAGCTACCGCGACGCGCCGGATATCGACGGATATGTCTTTGTCCGCGCGAATGAATTGCTGGTTACCGGTGACTTTGTGAGGATCCGGATTACCGGGGCATACGAGTACGATCTGATCGGGGAGCCGGTCTGAGCCTGTCGTTGTCATTAAGGTTGATACAGGAGAGAATAAAATTGAAAAAGAAGATGAATTTACCGAATAAGCTGACGATGTTTCGTGTGATTTTGATTCCGTTTTTTGTCTTTTTCCTTTTGGCGGATATCGGGTTCGGTGCTATTGCTCCGGTGATTGCACTGGTTATCTTTATCGTGGCCAGTCTGACCGATCTGCTGGACGGGAAGATCGCGCGAAAATACAATCTTGTCACGAACTTCGGGAAGTTTATGGATCCCCTGGCGGATAAGCTGTTGGTCTGCTCTGCCCTGATTTGTCTGGTCGAGCTGGAGAAGGCGGCTTCGTGGATTGTGATTGTGATCATAGCCCGCGAGTTTATCATCAGCGGATTCCGGCTGATCGCGGCGGAGCATCAGATCGTCATTGCAGCCAGCATGTGGGGGAAGTTTAAGACAACCTTCCAGATGGCGGCGATCGTTCTGTTGATCTTAAGCTGCGCGTGGACGCTGACCATCGGGACAGTGAATGTGATCTATATACTGGGGCAGGTTGTCCTGTATGTTGCGCTGGTGCTGACGATCATCTCACTGATCGATTATCTGATGAAAAACCGCGCTGTTTTAAGTGAGCAGGATTAATCATATTGACGGTCAGCGTCAGACAGGAGATGCACGATGAGGATTATCGCAGGTACTGCCCGCAGCGTACCGTTAAAAACAGTGAGGGGAACCGATACGCGTCCGACGACAGACCGGATTAAGGAAACCCTTTTTAATATCATACAGACGGAGGTCCCGGGGGCTGTTTTTCTCGACCTCTTCGCCGGGAGCGGCGGAATCGGGCTTGAAGCGGTCAGCCGCGGCGCGAAACAGGTGGTGTTTGTCGACAACAGCCGGGATGCGGTATCCTGTATACAGGACAACATCGCCGCGACCAAACTGCAGGAAAAATGTGAGGTTAAGTGTATGGATTTTCTCTCCGCGCTGCGCGGCATGGAGGGAAAGTATGTGTTTGACCTGATTTTTATTGATCCGCCCTACGGCAAGGGGTTGTCTGCGCAGGCATTGGATTGCCTGGGAAACTCCTCCCTCTGCGGAGAGGATACCCTTTTGATCGTAGAGGAGTCAAAGGACTTTCCGCCGGATAGCCTGTCCGGCTATGGGTTTGAAATCAGCAGGGTTAAGACCTACAAGACGAATCAGCACATTTTTTTGCGAATGGCACTTTAACATAAAGGAGGATCTGGCCGCAGGGCCGGTAAAAAATCATGAAGAGGGCAATTTATCCGGGCAGCTTTGATCCGCCGACATTCGGACACCTCGATATCATCGAACGCTCGGCCAGAATGGTGGATGAACTGAACGTGGCAGTTTTGAAAAACAGCGCAAAAAATCCGTTGTTTTCTGCCGAGGAACGTGTTAGTATGATTAAAGAGTTGACCAGCCATCTGCCGAATGTGACGGTCAGTTCTTTTGACGGACTGACTGCGGATTATGCATCCCAGACAGGCGCTACGATCGTGGTACGGGGGCTTCGCGCCGTAACGGATTTCGAGTACGAGCTCCAGATTGCACAGACCAACCATGCGGTCAATGAGCAGATCGATACGATCTTTTTGATGACAAATCTGAAATATTCGTATCTGAGTTCTACCATTGTCAAGGAGGTTGCCTCTTACGGGGGAGATATCTCAAAGTTTGTGCCGGATACGGTCAGGGACAGTGTATATGAAAAATATCAGATCATGAGATAAAGGAGAGCATATATGAACAGTCGATTAGAACAGATTCTGGCGGAAATTGAGGAATATATTGACAGCTGCAAGGCACAGCCGCTGGCGAAGGGCAAGATTGTCGTTGACAAGGAAGAACTGATGGAGCTTCTGACAGAGCTCCGCTTAAAGACACCGGATGAGATTCGCCGTTATCAGAAGATCATCGCCAACCGCGATGCGATCCTCTCTGATGCGCAGGCAAAGGCGGATGAGATTCTGGCTCAGGCACAGATTCAGACCAACGAGCTGGTCAGCGAGCACCAGATCATGCAGCAGGCATATGCGCAGGCCAATGAGGTTGTGGCGATCGCGACCAATCAGGCACAGGAGATTCTGGACAAAGCGACAGAGGATGCCAACGCGATCCGCACCGCGTCGATCGAGTACACGGATAACCTCCTCGGCAGCCTTGAAAATATCGTTGTGCATGCGATTGACACATCCAAGGCGAAGTATGACAGCCTGTTGTCTTCTCTCCAGAATTGCTACGATGTCGTGAAGGCAAACCGCGGGGAGCTCAGCGCGCAGGAGGAGCCGGACGACGCGTCAGGTGACGCTGCACCGGGCCAGTCGGACGAGCTGGATCTGATCTGAGCCTCAGTATATACGGAGGATGATTCCCATGAGGAGCAGGCCGGTCAGACTGCACAGGATCCGGAAGGCGAGATAGCGCTGCAGCCGGAATCCGGTTTCCCGCATCATGGAGTGGGTCTGCATCAGTCCGCTTATGCCGCCCAGATTGACGATTCCGACTGTCAGCAACGCTTTGGGAATCAGGCCGGCGCTTAGCTGTGACACATAGTTTATCCCGTTTGTGATCTCAATGAGTCCGACACTGATGCACTGCAGGACATCGTTTTGAAACGGCAGGCTTCGGATCATATCGGCCATAAGTGCGGACAGGATAATGTATCCGGCGAGCTTTACCATCGTTGAAAAACCGTCCATAATACCGGCATCCAGGATCTTCATACTGACAGGAGATCCGGATGTCGGTTTTTCGTTTTTCTTTTTCGGAATCTGCTCATCCGAATACAGACGGGAAAGCGCAAACCGGCCGATCAGCAGCGGCGGCAGGTAGCAGGCTGCATAGACGGCCGCGGCGGGAAGCTGTCCGCTGAAAATTTTCTGGAACAGATAGTTGTACAGAAATGCCAGACCGAAATTGTTGCTGATACAGCTTACGGTTTCCACCTCCCTCGATGAGATTTTCCCCGCGTGACAGAGGTCCGCGCAGATTTTGCTCCCCAGCGGGAACCCGAAGAGAAAACCGGCGATCAACGGGTAGATCAGCGGACTTTTCACCGGATAGAAGACCTGAAACAGCGGGGCAAGGCGCGTGAGAGCCCGGTCATAGATGCCTGTCTGAACGATGATATTGGAAAAAATGCAAAACGGCAGGAGCGTCGGCAGAATGGAGTGATACCACAGCGTCAGGCCGTCGGCAACGGATTCCGCCATGCGCAGCGGGAAAACCAGACAGTATACAATGACCACAGTGAAAAGGATGGGCAGGATTCTCTTTCTCATATAATGTATTTATTCAGTGGGAGGAACAAAAATACCCGCAACCGCATATAAATCAGAGAAGGAAATATTGATCGGATGATATGAGAAAAAGATCGGGGAAATCCCGTCTGCTTGCGGCGGCTCTCTTTGCTGCCGTTCTTTTTAACTGGATTCTGGCGGATCAGCTGAGAAAGTCTGCGGGAGAAACAGACACAGGGTTTTTCATTTCAGATGAATCGGTTTCTGATACAGTCAGTCGGGAAATCTGTTTTTTCCCGATTGCAGCCGGAGAAGACAGCAGCCTGACCTTTGATTTCGCGGACACATGGATGGCGGAGCGAAGCTACGGCGGAGACCGTGCGCATGAGGGCTGCGACATTATTCCCTCCGTAGATCAAAGGGGACTCAGCCCTGTGGTCAGCATGACCGAAGGCATCATAGAAAACATAGGATGGCTGACGCTAGCCCCATACCGGAATGGCCACCGTTCCGATAGCGCCGTTTACTATTACTATGCCCATCTGGAATCCTACGCGGAAGGACTTGCCGTGGGGCAGGAGGTTCTTGCGGGCGCGTTCCTCGGTTTTGTCGGGGACAGCGGCTACGGCGACGAGGGAACGACAGGACAGTTTGTCACGCACCTGCACATCGGAATCTACGTTCCGGATGAGGAAGGAGAGGATACAGCGGTCAATCCCTATCCGTATCTGGATGCCGTTCGGGACACACGGGTACAGGCAAAGTATACCGCCGGTTCCTGAAATGGCAGGATATGAAAGATTTGAAAAACTCCTCCGTTGAACAATTATTAAGATTATGATATTCTTTTATTCAGCGGAACAACAGCATTTATCTGGAGATTTTTATGCAGCTGCAGACAAAAGATATGTTATCAGGAACGGATGCCGTCATTTTTGATCTGGACGGCACCCTGGCGGACTCCATGTGGGTCTGGTCGGAGATTGATCAGGATTTTTTTGTGAGCCATCACATTGATTTTCCGGAGTCTCTGAACCGGGAGATCGAGGGACTTGGGTTTACCGAGACGGCACAGTTTTTTGTCGACCATTTTCCGTTGGAGGAGACCGTCGAGGAGATCAAGCAGCTCTGGAACGATATGGCCATCGAGAAATATCGTACAAAGGTTCCTTTGAAGCCGGGCGCCCGCGATTTCCTTGCGAGGCTGAGGCAGATAGGGATTCGGACGGGGATCGCCACCAGCAATTCCATGCTCCTGGTAGATGTGTTTTTGTCGGCCAGAGGGATTTCGGATCAGATTGACGCCGTGACTACGGTCTGCGACGTGAGCAAGGGAAAACCCGCGCCGGATGTCTATCTTGCCACAGCGGAAAAGCTCGGTGTCACGCCGGAGCGATGCCTCGTCTTTGAAGATATCCCCATGGGGATCCGCGCAGGGAAAAATGCCGGCATGCGTGTCTGCGCCGTGGAGGATGATTACTCGGCCGCGCAGCGGGAGGAGAAGCGTCGGCTGGCGGACTATTACATAAAAGATTTTACTATATTAAGGCTATGAAAGAATTTACCATATCATCCCGCGAGAGCGGACAGCGGCTGGATAAGTATCTGTTTAAGGTGTTGGATCGCGCACCGGGAAGCTTTGTGTACAAGATGCTTCGAAAAAAGAATATTGTGCTGAATGAGAAAAAGGCGTCCGGAAAAGAGATTTTGCGGCTAGGAGACCATGTGAAGCTCTATCTTGCCGATGACACGTTTTCGAAATTTGCGTCGGCAGTTTTTCAGGATAACGGAAAGGGATTATCAAAAGAGAAATCGGATCTGTCGGATGCAGGCCGGGCGATTGATTTGGAAATTGTCTATGAGGATGAGGATATTCTTGTCATCAACAAGCCGGCCGGTTTGCTCTCCCAGAAGGCAAAGGCGGGGGACGATTCCGCCAATGATCGCGTCATTGCGTATTTGCTGGAGAGCGGACAATTGACGAGAGAGGAACTGCGGACCTTCCGCCCTTCCGTCTGCAACCGTCTGGATCGAAACACATCCGGCCTCCTGATCGCCGGAAAGACCATGCACGGCCTGCAGGAGACGGCGGCGCAGTTAAGAAGC
>JAJQBV010000240.1 GCA_021203115.1 Clostridiales bacterium
TATTCTCCAGCCAGTTGCCGAAGCGCCCCTTCCCGATGGACTCCGGAATCCAGTTGACCGTATTGTTGTTGCGAATCAGATCGTCGCGCACGGCGGTTTCTTTGATATACCATGATTCCCGCGCATAATAGATCAGCGGCGTGTCGCAGCGCCAGCAGTGCGGATATTCATGCTCGAACTTCGGCGCGTCAAACAGCTTACCTTCCCTGTCCAGATCTGTAAGGACCATCGGATCGGCCTTCTTCACGAACACCCCCGCATAGGGTGTTTCCTCACTCATCAGACCCTTCCCGTCCACAAACTGCACGAAGGGCAGGTCATAGTTGCGTCCCACCTTCGCGTCATCCTCACCGAAAGCCGGTGCGATGTGGACAATGCCCGTGCCGTCGGACATCGTGACATAGGAATCACAGGTGACGAAAAACGCCTTTTTATTCTGTTTCTCCGCGGCCTCCTTCGCGCAGGCAAACAGCGGCTCATATTCCTTGTACTCCAGATCCAAGCCCTTATAGGTCTTCAGAATCTCATATCCCTTCGCGGGTGTCTCTGCGTTTTCGGCGTCCGCGTCCTTCGCGGCGAATCGGCCGAGCACCGTGTCCAGAAGCGCCTCCGCCATATAGTAGACATAGCCGTCGCCGGCCTTTACCTTCACATAGGTATCGTCCGGGTTTACACAGAGCGCCAGATTGCTCGGCAGCGTCCACGGCGTTGTCGTCCACGCGAGAAAATATGCCTCCTCGCCGACCACCTTGAAGCGGACGATCGCGGAGCGCTCGTTCACCGTATTATACCCCTGGGAAACCTCCGCCGTGGACAGAGGAGTGCCGCACCGCGGGCAGTAAGGGACAATCTTAAATCCCTTGTAGAGCAGACCCTTCTTCCAGATCTGGTTTAACGCCCACCACTCGGACTCGATGTAATCATCGTCATAGGTGACATAGGGGTTATCCATGTCCGCCCAGAATCCGACCGTGTTGGAGAAATCCTCCCACATGCCCTTGTATTTCCAGACCGACTCCTTGCACTGGCGGATAAACGGCTCCATGCCGTACTCCTCGATCTGATCCTTGCCGTCCAGGCCGAGCTGCTTCTCGACCTCCAGCTCCACCGGGAGGCCATGGGTATCCCATCCGGCTTTCCGCGGAACCATCTTCCCCTTCATGGTCTGGTAACGGGGAATCATATCCTTAATCACACGGGTCAGCACATGGCCGATGTGCGGCTTGCCGTTGGCCGTCGGCGGACCGTCGTAGAACGTATAGGTCTCACCCTCCTTCCGGTTCTCCATACTCTTTCGGAAAATGTCGTTCTCCCGCCAGAACTGCTCCGTTTTCTTCTCGCGGTCAACGAAATTCATATTTGTGGAAACTTTTTCGTACATGAAATGCTCCTCTCTCATTATAATGAATGTACAAAGGCTCCCATCCGAATCGGATGAGAGCCTACGCAATCACAAACCACCTCTTCGATGTACGCGGCCGTCGCACGGACGCCGGATACCGTTCCCCTGTAACGTAGGGAAATCCCGTCGATCTCTACTCCGGAAAAGCCCCGCTCCCCCGTTTCAAAATCGCAGCTCGGAAGGGATCTTCCGCTGAGAGTACTGATACCGGCTCACACCAACCCCGGCTCTCTGAAAAGCTTCCTCGCAGCGTACTGTCTTCGTCTTCGCCTTTGCCTGAAACATAACGATTATAAAAAATGTAAGAAAAAAAGTCAACCGTAACATTGACGATATTTCAGACTTTACCTATAATATGATGATACCAGGGTCAAAAGGTCATGAATGGAGCGCTCGCGATCCGATTCATGACTTTGGGACCCGCCAAAACACGAAGAAGTAGCTATTTTGTCCGGTTTTTAGGACAAAATGAGCGGATTCTGAGTGTTTTCAGGATTGCGAGAGCATGAAATGCGAAGCAATCCGTGGGTATCATCTATCATACGAAAGGCGAAGATACCGTGAGAGACGACACAAAAAAAATCATTGAAACGTTTCATCTGTCATTTTCCGACAAGCAGAAAAAAATCATTGAGGATACGGAAACGATACTGGACATCCATGAATCCGTGATTTATCTCACGATCACAAATATCTCCGTGGTGACCGCCGGGCGCAGGCGCATGCAGATCACCCCGGATACTCTGGTTCTGTTCACAAACCGGCGCATCTTCCTGCGGCAGCCGGGCGTGTTTAAACCGATCACAGAGAATATCCCTTTCAATAAGATTCAGTCTGTCGAAAGCCGCGAGGACGCAGAGACCGCCGGACATTTTCTTTTCACAACGGCAGGACAATCCTATAACATCATGATTGCGCATGATCGGAAAATACGGGAGCAGGTGGTGCAGACACTGAAGAGTGCAATTCATAGTTTTGACATAACTGCAACTACGGAAAAATCGGCTAAATCAACCGTTTCCGAAAGCACATCGGCTAAAACACAGAATTACCGTTATTTTTCACACAAAGACTGCGAATACTTTCCCTGCCACGCCGCAGCTGATCCGGACAACTTCAACTGTCTGTTCTGTTACTGTCCCTTCTATCTTCTGGGAGACCGGTGCGGAGGTAATTTCCGTTACCTGTCCACCGGCGCCAAGGACTGTACCGACTGCCTCTATCCTCATCTGAGGAAAAACTATGACGAAATCACGGCGCGGTATCAGGAGATCCGGGATGCCATGTCCCGGTCAAACTGATACAAAATCGGAATCAAAAACCAAATGCCCGAATGATAAAAGTCCCTCATTTTTCTGCAGGCTTTTGTCATCCGGGCATTTTTCGATGTCATCTTTTTCTTTATTTCCCCTTCGGCTTCGATAGCCGCTTACTCTGCCACCGCGGTTGTACCATCCGTACCATCCGCGCCGTCTGTCATACCGTCGGTTACGGCGTCACCGGTATCCTCCACCGCATCCCTTACGTTATCCGCCGCGTCGTCGAGATCATCCCTCGCATCCGTCGTGCCGACACTCTCTGTATCGATCGCATCCGCATTGCTCTTGTCAGCATCTGCGTCATCGCGGGCGTCATCCACACTGTCCGCAGCATCATCATTCGTGAGATTTGTGGCGTCGTCCACCGTATCCGACCCGTCGTCTGTCACCGTCGTATCGTTTGCCGCCTTGTTGCGCGTACATCCGGTAAAGGTCGTCAGGCTCAGGGCCAGCATACTGATAAATATAATCTGTCTTGCTCTCTTCATCATTCATCGTCTCCTTCTCATTCTATCGAAAATGCCCGTTTTTGCCGCCGCGCATTTTCCCGTCTTCACACCCTTAATATGAGCGATATTTTCTGTTTTTATACATAATCACTTCCGCATCTTCGGCTGAAAGATCAGCGAAACCAGATACCCGAAGATCAGCGCCGCGGACACGCCGACCGCGCAGGAAGTGAATCCGCCCATAAACAGACCCAGAAAACCGCTCTCGTCCACCGCTGTCTTCATCCCCTTCCAGAGCGTGTTCCCGAATCCGAGCAGCGGCACGGTCGCACCCGCCCCGGCAAACTGTGAAAATGGCTCATAAACGCCGACCGCACCGAGCACTGCGCCGGTACAGACCAGCAGAACCATCACCCGCCCCGGCAGCATTTTCGTTTTATCGATAAGAATCTGCACCAGCGCACAGATCAATCCTCCCACCCAGAATGCGTTGAAATAATCCATCGTCTCAGTCCTCCTCTCTCTCCAGCACAACCGCGTGCGCGATTCCCGGCACATTCTGTCCCTCGTTAAAGCTGATCTTCGACAGCAGCGCACCGGTGGGAACAAAGAGAATCCGCCGCAGCTTTCCGGATGCGAGCATGGGAAGAAATCGAGCGCTCAGCGTCACGGCCGAGCAGGCACACCCGCTTCCGCCGGAACCGGTTCCCTGTTTTTTGTTGTCAAAAATCTCGAGTCCGCAGTCCGTATGATTTTCAGAGATATCGATCCCCTTCCCGTGGAGAAGATCGATCAGAATATCCCGGCCGATCTCACCCAGATCGCCGGTGACGATCTTGTCATAACAGGCAGGCTCCCGTCCGAAATCCTGCAAATGAGCCTCGATGACATCCTTCGCCGCGGGAGCCATGGCCGCGCCCATATTCATCGCATCCCGCACACCGTAATCAATGATTCGCCCGGTGGTGACGCCGGTGATTTTTACACGGTACTGCTTCGTCCATTTCCGGCTCTCCATTTCCCGGTCGTCCTCCGCGACCACTTTGCCGGGAAATACCCGTCTTTCCAGCTCCTCCGTCTTTTCTTTCCCCGCCAGCAAAAACGCGCCGCTCCCGGTGACAGTCCATGTTGTGGACAGCGGGCGCTGGTTCGCATACTCCAACGGAAAACGGAACTGCTTTTCCGCGCTGGCGAAATGGCTGGATGTCACCGCCGCCGCCAGATCGGAGTAGCCGGCAGCTACAGTCATCGCTGCCAGCGACAATGCCAGACCGCATGTGGAGCAGGCTCCGTACAGCCCAATCAACGGTATTTTAAAGGATTCGAGGCCGAAGGAGGTCGCCACCGACTGTCCCAACAGATCACCGCCGAACAGATAACGAATGTCGCCCGGCGCCACATTGACCTTTCCCATCATAATCTCCATCGCCTTCTTCTGGAGCGCACTCTCCGCCGCCTCCCAGTTTTCACTGTGGAACATATCATCCTCGCCCACCATATCAAACGCTTCTCCCAGAGGGCCTTCGCCCTCCTTCGTCCCCACTACGGAGCTGCTGCTGATAAGATAGGGCGGATTTTCAAATAATAAACTCTGTCTTCCGACCTGCTCTGACATCTGTTTCCCTTTCAATCTAATGTTTTTCTTAATATCTCCGCAAGCCAAAAATATATACATGCTCCATCTGAAATCACAGAAAACCTCCGGCGAATATCCCGGGAAATCCGACATTATTTTTACATAATCCGGCTATGGAGACAGAAAAACACCGGAGATCTCTCCCCGGCGTCTCTCTGGTTTTAGGAAGATATCTTTTCGGTTTTTTAATTTGCAGCCGCCGCCAGCGCGTTCCCCGCGGCTGTCAATGCTTCCTCAGCCTCGGAATCCGGCGCGTCATTGCAGATCACGCCCTCCGCCTCGATCATCTCGGCTCCCGCGCCTGTCATCTGCTCCACCCAGTCTCTCAT
This sequence comes from Clostridiales bacterium, assembly GCA_021203115.1. Taxonomy (GTDB): domain Bacteria; phylum Bacillota; class Clostridia; order Lachnospirales; family Lachnospiraceae; genus Eubacterium_I. The sequence continues at coordinate 5,136 of JAJQBV010000240.1, forward strand.
CCACTCGCCGTCGCCCCATCCGTAGGATCCGAAAAGCAGGATCTTTTTCCCGGATACGGAGGTGATAAGCTCCTCGACAAACGGGTCTACCACAGACTCCTCCAGCTGCTCCGAACCCATGGACGGGCAGCCCAGCGCATAAGCCGTCTCACTCGCCAGAGCGTCCGGCGTGGTCTCCTCAAACGGGACAATCACCGGCGTCGCGCCTCCGGCTGTCACGCCATCCGCGCCGAGCTGTGCCATCGCCGCCGTGTTTCCCGTCCCTGACCAATAAAGAATTTTTACCTCTGCCATTTTTTATCTCCTTTTTTCTATTTTATCAACAGGCGATTTCCCGAATGTTTTTTCCGGAAAAAAATTCGTTCACGGCGCAGTCTTTCGCCTCGTCAAACGCACAGAACATCCGCTTCGCGCGCTCTACATCGGAGTATACCTTCCAATACCCTATGTAGCTGCAATTTCTTCCCTGATGCTCGATAAATCCCACGACATCCTCCAGCGGATAGCCGAGGAATACGCCCATCTCATGGGGAAACCCCTGTGATTTACAATAAAAATACGAAATCTGTTCTCTCAGATGCTGCAGCTTCTGATCCAGAGATCCTTCTGTATAGCCATACCGATTCAAAAACGCGGTGACATCCTCCTGCTCCAGATAGGACTTCAGCCACTCCTCCCGATACAGGAAAATAAGCTCCCGCTCATTTCCTCTGCGCATGCAGCAAAACCGCACGCCGGTCCTACGAAGATGAAAGGCGATTCTATCACAGCACCGGGCCGGCATCGTAAACAGACAGGACATCTTCACATTCTTCAAAACCGGCGCACATTGCATAACCAGATTCATCTGGATATTTTTTGCTGTCTTTTTGCTTGTCAGATACCGTGTGATCGTCTCCGTCGGCATAAATGTCCTCCTGCTGCTGTTTTTGTTGTTTCTAGTATTTCCCTCTTTTCCTCCGTCTATTCCCGACGCACAGATTTCTACTTTTTCAACGATTCAAAACCATATAATCAGGCGTACTGCTCCAGAATCCCGATCAGCGCGCTGGCGCTGCTACTGTGGGAACGCTCAACGATCGCATTGCTGCGCTCCGCCTCCGCCACCGCGCAGTGCACCATCTTGTGGGAGACGGTGGATGTAAATAAAATCATCAGATCCGGACTGCCGATCTTGTTTTTCAGGTCGGTCTTCATCTTGGTAAACACCTTGGCCTTACATTTGTACCGCTTACAGATATCCTTGTACTGTGTCTCCATCCGCTCATGTCCTCCGATGATCACTACACTCATAATTATATCTCCCTTACTTTGGTTAGCTTATTACAACTCTAGTATAAGAAAAACAGGACTCCCTTGTCCTGTAGTTAGTTTATATTAACCTTTGGTATATGTCAATAACTTTTTGTTAAAAATTTTATATTATTGTAATTACCCATTTGCACAAAGTTAATCCCCTATATTTGAATTCCCCTCACAAAAATATCTGTCAATAGCTTAATAAACTCCTCATTCGTATAACGACAGTCCACGCCAACAACAACTTTATACTGCACTGCAAAAGCAAACAGTGAACTGACATATGTTTTGGCAGCCAAATACAAATCTATATCCTTTCGAATCTGAGCATCATATTTTTCCAGACAATCTGTCAGGCAACGCGTAACATAGCCTATACCGTTTTTATGATAAATATTACTGATTTTCGGATGCTTCTTGGAATCACTGATAATCATTCTGGTAAAGGCAACACGCTCAGGAGTATCCCAGAGAGACATATAACACATCCCAATCTCACGAACTGCCGCTGTCAGGTCATACTCCTCAATCTGCGGATGCAAGCTCGTAAAATTAAAATGAAACGGAGTTTCTTTCATCACAGCAGAAAAAAGCTCTTCTTTATTTTCAAAATACTGATATAAGGTCGCCTTAGAATATCCGATCTGCTTTGCAATCGCATCCATAGAAGTGCCGTCAAACCCTTTTTCCCCAAACATGATAAGTGCCGCACGTATAATCTCTGCGCGTTTCTTCTCAAATTGTGGATGTAAATCCTCCACTTCAGGAATATCCAGTGAATCAAACAGTTCTTTCTTTCCGCTAAAATAAAGATAGATAGTTGCCGGAGAAATTCCGGCCGCTTTAGATATATCTATTATTTTCGTTTCGCAATAACCTTTTTTTAAAAATAATTCCCGTGATACTTCTAAGA
>JAJQBV010000013.1 GCA_021203115.1 Clostridiales bacterium
GTAGATATGGCGTATCAGGAAAGCATCTCAAAAGCGGCCGAGAAAAATCACATTGCCCAGCCTGCCATGAGCCGTACCCTTGCTGTTCTGGAAAAGGAACTGGGCGTGCAGCTTTTTGACCGGGTGGGACGAAATATCCGGCTGAATAAATGCGGGAAGATTTTACTGGAGGCTGCAGAGCAGAGCCTGTCTGTTCTGGATGGAGTGCCGGAAAAGCTGGATTATTATAATAATAAGCTTTCCGGGAGCATAAAAATCTGTGTCAGCGCATTTTTAAAGGATTTTGACAAGCTATGTGAACAGTTTGCACAGGAGCATCCGCTGGTGGATCTGGATGTTCAGAACCGGATGCCGGAGAATGAGCTTCGTCTGAATTCACAGTATGATCTGTTTATTTATATGGGGCCGGTGCGATACGAGGGAAATTATGACACGGAGGTTCTGGATTCCCATAATGTGGTTGCAAAGGTCCGTTTGGAACATGCTCTGTCCGGGCAACCGGCCTTGGCGGCGTCCCAATTAAAGTTTCAGGAGCTGGTTATCCCAAGACATATCGCTCTGCGGGATATTATCTTTTCGTACTGTTACCGCGCGGGGTTTGTTCCGCATATAGCCGGAGAGGTCAGCCTGCCCGCCGGTCAGGATCTCCTTCTGGACACATCGCCGAAAAAACGTGTTGTTCTTCTTTTGAGAGAAGTCGACGGAGGTGATCAGGATGGCTGCCGGATCCTTCCGTTGACGGACCCGCCGTGCGTGGTAAATATCAGCATGGCTTGGAGCAACAGTGTGCCGCTGCGCCCATCTGTGGCCGCTTTTCGAGATTATATTCTGGACTTTTACCTGAACTCGGAATCACCGGAAACAGAGGAAGCGTAAAATTCAGGGATGACATTTTCCGTACATAGAGATATAATGTAAGGCAACAAAAGGACATGATACTACGGATTGCTCCGTGTCGTGTCCTTTGTATCATAATTATATATTAGGAAGAAATGCTTACCGGCAGGAGACAGGCAATGGAATACTGGGATATTTACGATAAAAATAAAAATAAGACAGGGCGAACTATGAAACGCAATGACTGGCGCCTTGCGGATGACGAATATCATCTGACCGTGCTCGGCGTGGTGGTCCGGCCGGACGGAAAGTTTCTGATTACGAAGCGCGTGATGACCAAATCGTGGGCAGCCGGCTGGTGGGAGGTGCCCGGCGGCGGAGTCAAGGCAGGGGAGGAGTCCCGCGCGGCAGTCAACCGGGAAGTGCTGGAGGAAACCGGACTGGATGTCTCCGGCTGTGATGACGGATACCTCTTCACTTATCACAGGGAGAATCCCGGCGAGGGAGACAATTATTTTGTGGATATCTATCGCTTTGTCCTGGATTTTGAAGAGTCAGATGTGCATTGTCAGGAGTCAGAGACGGATGGCTTTATGCTGGCTGATATCAAGCAGATCCGGGAATTTGCCGCGCAGGGTATTTTCCTGCATTATGACAGCATCCACAGGGCATTTGAGCTGTAGCCGGTATTTTGTCCTTGACTTTACTCTGGTAAATTGCTAATATGCTACTATCGCAGTTGCGATTCGCGGTGAGCCCGCGTTAAAGAACTGTGAATCGAAGAATAAAAAGGAAAAGAGGAAAGAAACATGAAAAAATTACTTGCACTTGCGCTTACCGCCGGTCTCGCATTCTCCATGACCGCGTGCGGCGGCAGCGACACCAAAACAGACACTACAGATACCACTGAGGTCACTTCCGCGGAGACCGAATCGGCAGAGGACACCTCCGCTGAGGCTGAGACAGAGGAGACAGCCGATGCGGACAGCGATCTCGCCTACATACAGGAAAAGGGCACGTTGGTTGTCGGCATCACCGATTTTGAGCCCATGGATTATCTGGACGCAGACGGCAACTGGATCGGCTTTGACGCGGATATGGCCACTGCTTTCGCAGAGAGTCTCGGCGTTGAGGTTGAGTTTGTGGAAATTGACTGGGACAACAAGATTCTGGAGCTGGACGGCAAGACCATCGACTGTGTGTGGAACGGCATGACGCTGACCGATGAGGTTACCAGTGCGATGGATTGCAGCAATGCATACAGCAGCAACTCTCAGGTTGTCGTTCTCTCCGCGGATGTTGCGGATCAGTACGCGGATGTAGACAGTCTGGCTGATCTTACGTTCGCTGTGGAAGCCGGAAGCGCCGGCGAAGCGGCTGTGGAAGACAACGGACTGACCTATACCTCCGTCGGTTCTCAGGCTGATGCACTGATGGAAGTGGCTGCCGGAACTTCGGATGCCGCAATCATCGACCTTCTGATGGCAGAAGCCATGGTCGGCGAGGGCACCAGCTATGCGGATCTCACCACCGGCGTTGTTCTGGTCGATGAGGAGTACGGCGTTGGATTCCGTCAGGGTTCTGATCTGGTCGCTCTCTTAAACGACTTCTTTGCTGAGAGCTATGCGGACGGCACCATGACAGAGATTGCCACTACATACGGCATTGAAGACAGCATTATCGCACAATAAGATACAGCGGAAAGGGAGTGAGTGTATCTCACTCCCTTTCTTTATTCCTTGCAGGGAGAGATACATATGACCTTTTTCGAACAACTGCCGATTGTCATCCATTCACTGAACGTCGGTTTCCTACAGACCCTGAAATTATTTCTTGTGACGCTGGTGGGGGCAATCCCCCTCGGCCTCGTCATTGCCTTCGGATTCATGTCCCGCTTCAAACCGCTGAGCAGTTTTGCGAAGACCGTGGTTTGGATTGTCCGTGGAACGCCGCTGATGATCCAGCTACTGATCATCTATTATTTTCCGGGGCTTGTCCTGAACAACGCCATCTGGGGCGGTGGAGAAACCGGGCGTTTTCTTGCGGCATCGGTCGCTTTTATCATCAATTACGCCTGCTATTTCTCCGAGATCTATCGCGGCGGCATTCAGGGCGTCCCTGTCGGACAGGAGGAGGCCGGACTCGTTCTCGGCATGACCCGGCGGCAGATTTTTTTCAAGGTTACCCTGCTGCAGATGATTAAACGGATTGTGCCGCCCATGTCCAACGAAATCCTGACTCTGGTAAAGGACACTTCCCTCGCGCGCATCATTGCGCTGCAGGAAATCATCTGGGCCGGTCAGTCATTTATGAAGGGCGCGCAGGGCATTTCCGGCGTTATCTGGCCGTTGTTCTTCACTGCCGTCTACTATCTGATCTTCAACGGCATCCTGACAGTGGCTCTGGGGCGTCTCGAAAAGAAACTGGAATTTTTCCAATAAGGAGGGGAGGATATCATGGCAATCTTAGAAGTGGAACATCTGGTCAAATCATTCGGACAGACAGAGGTGCTGAAGGATATCAGCTTTTCCTTGGAGGAAAGTCAGGTTCTCTCCGTCATCGGCTCCTCCGGCAGCGGAAAAACGACACTTTTGCGCTGCCTCAATTTTCTGGAAAAACCGAACAAGGGTATTATCCGTGTCAAGGGACAGGTATTGTTTGACGGCGACGACGCGGCCACAAAAAAGGACTCCGAAATTCGGAAGAACCGCCTGCACTTTGGGTTGGTCTTTCAGTCCTTCAACCTCTTTCCCCAATACACGGCGCTGGGGAACGTCATGCTGGCCAGAGAACTGCAGGCAAAGGAACAGCCGGATTACAAAGCAAGGAAAAAAGAAATTCACGACGAGATCGAAGCACAGGCTGAGGGACTGTTAAAACAGATGGGCTTGTCTGACCGGATGAACAACTATCCCCACCAGCTCTCCGGCGGACAGTGCCAGCGGGTAGCCATCGCAAGAGCGCTTGCGCTCCGGCCGGATATCCTCTGCTTCGATGAACCCACCTCGGCTCTGGACCCGGAGCTGACCGGAGAAGTTCTGAAGGTTATCCGCGAGCTGGCGGAAAAAAAGACGACCATGATCATTGTCACCCATGAGATGACCTTTGCAAGAGATGTCGCCAACCAGATCATTTTCATGGACAACGGCGTGATTCTGGAGCAGGGCGATCCGAGGCAGGTCTTCGACCATCCCTCACAGGAACGGACGCGGCAGTTTTTATCCAGCATTCTGTCACGCTGAATAAGGAGGAAATTGCGAAAAAAGAACGCCTGTCGGCGTTCTTTTTTCATCCGCCCAGATGCATCGTATTAATCAGCAGAATCCAGCTCAGTCCATAGAAGACCACCACGGCCACCAGATCATTCACTGTCGTGATCAGCGGGCCGGACGCGGCAGCCGGATCCACATGGATCTGCTTGAAAAACAGAGGAATCACCGTGCCGACCGTGCTGGAGACCAGCATAGCGATGACCAGTGAGATCCCGATACAGCCGGACACCGCAAGGGCAAATGCCGGTGTCTGGTGCTTAAAGAAGATAATAAAAAGTGTTACCACAACAGATGACGCCCCGCCGAGAATCAACCCGTTGCATAATCCAACGCGGGACTCCTTGAACACCAGTCCCACCTTTTGCTTCGAACTCAAAGTCTCATCCATCAGAACACGAATCGTGACCGCCAGAGACTGCGTTCCCACATTTCCGGACATATCCAGAATCAGTGACTGAAACGCCATGATCAGGGTCAACTGGGCAACCACCTGCTCAAACGCGCTGACGACAGCAGAGACGATCAGGCCGAGAAAAAGCAGCGTCACCAGCCACGGAAGACGCTTTTTCATACTCTCCGGCAGCGTCTCGGTCAGATCCTCCTCCTCAGTCAGACAGGCGAAACGCGCATAGTCCTCACCCATCTCCTCATCGACAACCTCGATCAGGTTCTGGGAAGTGATGACCCCGAGAATCCGGTTATCATTGTCAAGAACAGGGATGGAATCCTCCGAGTAATCCTTCAGCTCTTCGATACAGTCGTCGATATTTTCATGTGCATAGACATAGGGGAATGATGTGGCAATCAAATCCTCCAGATCGGTGTCCTGGCGGGCTATAATCAGTTCGCGCAGATCAATCGTCCCGTAAAATGTATCCGTCTCATCTACAACAAAAATCGTGGTGACATTCGTGTTATCCGCCGCCTGGCTGATCAGCTCGCGCATGGCCTTTTTGACCGTGAGGTTTCGCTGGATCAGAATATAATCCGTGGACATCCTGCTTCCGATCTCGTCCTCGTCAAAGGAAGCAACCAGCTCGACATCCCGCTTGGACTCCTCATCCATCAGGCTCATGACCAGGTCGCGCTTGCCCTCGGGAAGCTCATCTAGAAGTCCGGCGGCATCGTCCGACTCCATCTCAGAGATAACCGACGCAGCCTTGACGATATCCAGCTCATTCAGATAAACAATGGCCTCTTCCTCGTCCATGTGCTCCAGAACATCCGAGAGGGTGTCCAAATGGAGGAGATTGAACAGCTTCTTTCGCTCCTGCGCAGTGAGCTGCGGGATGGCGTCGGCAATATCGTTCTCATGGTAATCTGCAAGCTGATCCCGGAGGATCTTCGGTGATCGGTTGCTTCGGATGATGGCCACGATCTCCTGTTCATAATCGGGCCGGTTCGTCATGTCTTTGTCCGGAAGAATTTCATATTCGTTCTTCATGATCGATCACCTCCGTCATCTGGAATTGTATACGACTACATTTCCAGTATAGACTTTTTGGAGGATACTTTCAAGAAAATTTCATGTAAAGAAATCCGTTCTCTTTTTCCCAAAAAGGAACCACCAGATCGCAGCGGCAGCCGCTGCGACACCTGTGATCGATACCGCCACCAACACCTTGTTGGATATGAACTGAATCCAGAGATTCGTGGTCAACAGGTATTTCACCTCCGCCGCCTCCGTGAGATTGCCGTCCGCGTCCACCAGACTCATAAATGCACTCTCATTGCCCGCAGCATCTGTCGCCGTCACCACGAGCGTCTGTCTGGTATCCTTGCTGCTCATGGTGTAAGTGAACGCGCCGTTTGTGACCGTCTCATAATCATACACCTCAGACTCCCCGTCGTTCGTGACCGTGACATAGGCCATGCGGACATTGTCCGATGCGCTGATCGAAATATCCATGCTGTCCTGCCTGTACTGTCCGTTCTCCTCAACGCCGGAGACCATGACGGTCGGAGCCGTCTTGTCCACCACGAAGGCAAGCTTCGCGGAGTTCGTATTGCTGTTGGTGGCGCGGTCTGTCGAGGTGAAGGTCAGGATATACTCGCCCTCGCTCTCGAAGTTGTCCGCACTCAGCGTATAGGTGTACTGTTTCCAGCTCACCTCGCTTCCGCTCGACTTCACGATGTAATCGCTGTCCTCCGTCATCGTAGTCAGATCGCCGTTCAAGTTCTTCGCTATATCGCTCTCCTCCAGCGTATCCACGTTTGTCTCGATTACCACAATCGTCGGCTCTTCGTTCGTGTAATAGCTGCCGTCCTCGCCCACCAGAGCCTCGGTCGCCTCATCAAAGGTGTAGACCGATCCGAAACGGTTGACAGAGAAGACGATGGACGCCTCGGAGCTGTTGCCGGCCAGATCATAGACCGTGGCGGTCAGCGTGTACATATCGTCCATATCCTGCGTGTAGGCGAAATCTTCCATGACGACCTCCACGCCGTTGTCGGTGACGGTCCGGCTGGCTGCCTCCAGCGTCATCAGACCGTTGTAATAGCCGTCCACCTGCACCACAGTTGCATCCGCATCATAGTTAGTATCGCTGTAGCGGACGCCCGGCATCACCTCGCCGTTGTTCGCGGAGTAATTCTCCACATTGAAGATCTCGATCTCCGGCTCCTGCGTATCCACCACGAAGTAATCCTGCGTGTAATCGTCCATCGGGTTGGTCGCCATATCCATTCCGGCAATCGTGAAAGTGTACTCTCCATCCGTGCTGAAGCTAACCGTCGCGATGTAGTGATCGCCGTTCGTCGTCCACCCGGACATCATCGGCGTTACCGTGCTTCCGTCTCTGGTCACGGTCACCGTCACCGCGGAAGCATCAAAATTGTGCTCGTAAACATCAATGGTCGCCACACGGTTCGCATCGTAATAATACGAATTATGCGCGCTGGTGTTGTCATAGGTCACGGTGCAGGTCGGGTTCGTCTGGTCGACCGTGAACTCGTCCACCGTAGTATAATCCGCCTTATTTCCGGCCAGATCCCGGAAGGCAAGCGTAAAGGTATAATCTCCGTCAGCGGAGAATGTCACGGTCGCCGTGTGCGTCGTCGCATCGCCGCTTCCGCTTGCGGACCAGCCGCTGATTGCCGGCATCACGCCGTCCGTATTCGTGATCGTGAACACCACATCGTCCGGATCAAAGTTCCGTTCGGTGATGACCACGGTCGCCGGCCGGTTCGCATGATT
>JAJQBV010000219.1 GCA_021203115.1 Clostridiales bacterium
AATCAGGGGCAGCTCGATCAGGAGGAGCTGGCACAGCTGCAGGAGCTTTATGATATGTATCAGACCTATTCTTCCTACGACAAAGTGGCAGCCAGTGTGATCGGAAAGGACAGCGGCAACTGGTTTTCTACCTTCCTCATTGATAAAGGGACGAACGACGGAGTCGAGGAGGGGATGAATGTTATTGCGGGCGGCGGTCTGGCCGGTATTGTCACGGAGGTCGGACCGACATACGCAACGGTTCGGGCAATCATTGACGACACCAGCAATGTCAGTTGTAAGGATCTTGTCAGCGGGGATACGATGATCGTGAGCGGCGATTTGCAATCCATGAATGACAGCGGGCTGATTACATTCTCCGATTTAAACGATACGGATGATGCAGCCGGAGTGGGAGATCAGGTCGTCACCTCCAGTATCAGCGACCTCTACCTTCCGAACATCCCGGTCGGCTACATCACAGAGGTGACGCTGGATTCCAACAAGCTGACGAAGTCCGGCACGATTGCGACCGTTGTGGACTTTCAGCACCTCGAGAAAGTTTTTGTCATACTGGAGACCAAAGAATCCATAACTGAAAATGAGGGGGAGTAGGCTATGAGGAGAAAACTGGTGGTTGCGGCCATTATCATTGTCTGCTTCCTTTTACAATGTACGGTGTTTCAGACTCTGGCAATCGCTTCCATCTCGCCCAATCTGCTGATCGTGGTGACCGCGGCATTCGGTTTTATGAGAGGGAAGAAGGAGGGACTGTTTATCGGGTTTTTCTGCGGCGCCCTGATTGATATTCTGTTTGGCAGTGTTCTCGGCTTTTATGCTCTGGTCTATATGTTTATCGGATATGCAAACGGGTTTTTCCGGAAGAATTTTTTCCCGGACGGGATCTGGCTTCCCGTTATGCTGATTGCAATCAGCGATTTTTGCTGCAACCTGTTTGTTTATTTCATCCTTTTCTGGTTCCGCGGCAGATTTGACTTTGGCTATTATCTGGGACACACGATTCTGCCTGAGATCGTCTAAACGATGCTGATTGCGATCGTTTTGTATTTTATCCTGCTGAAGATTAACCAGAAGCTGGAAGAGATTGAAAAGAGGAGTGAGACGAAGTTTGGCTGACTTTATCAAAGAATGGTTTGTGAAAATTGTAAAATCCAGACTGTTTGTGTTCTGGGTTGTCATGGTCGTCATCTGCGTTGTGGTAGTGCAGCATCTGTTCCAGCTTCAGATCATCAACGGTAAGGATTATCTGAACAATTATACCATGAGCATCGAAAAAGAGATCACGACGGACGGCACCCGGGGCAATATCTATGACCGGAACGGTGTTCTGCTTGCCCACAATGAACTTTCCTATACCATCACGCTGGAGGACAGCGGAACTTATGAGGCCTCCGGCGACAAGACGGCGACGGATGTCAAAAACGAGACATTGAACGAGGAAATCAATACGCTGATCAATATGATCGAGTCCAACGGGGATTCGATTGTCAATGATCTGAATCTCTACATGGATAAGAACGGTGTTCTGTCCTTTCTTTCGGATGGGACGAGCCTGCAGGCATTCCGGCGGGATGTTTACGGGCATTCCTCTATTGATGAGCTGGTCGTGAACGCGAAGCTCGGTTACGATGAGGCCAAGGCGACCACGGAGCAGGTCTATGAGTACCTCCTCGACCAGTACGGGGTGGACACGGACGAATACAGCCGGTACCGCGCGTATCAGATTATTGTGGTGCGCTATGCGCTGGCGCAGAATTCCTACCAGAGATACATTGCCACCGATATCGCACAGGATGTCTCCGATGAGACGGTCGCCATGATCGAGGAGCATCTGGACGAGCTGGAGGGCGTGGAGGTCAGCGAGGACACGAAGCGCGTCTATGATTATCCGGAGTATTTTTCTCATATCATCGGTTATACCGGGAAAATTTCCACGGACGAGTATACAGAACTTTCCGCGTCGGACGATTCCTACACACTGAACGACACGGTGGGTAAATCCGGCATCGAGCAGGTGATGGAGTTGCAGCTGCAGGGGACGAAGGGAACCGAGACGGTCTATGTCAACAATGTCGGAAAAATTTTGGAGGTCAAGGATTCCACGGAAGCCTCCGCGAGCAATGACGTCTATCTCTCCATTGACGCCGAGCTGCAGATCGCGGTGTATGACCTTCTGGAACAGGAGCTTGCAGGAATTCTTTATTCGAAGATCATCAACGCGAAGGAGGATGACAGCTCGGAACTGTATATTCCGATCTACGATGTATACAGTGCCCTGATCGAAAACAGTGTGATCGATATCGCCGCGATGGCGGAGGCGGATTCCGGCACGGTACAGTACAGCGTATATCAGACGTTTTCCGCTCACCGTCAGACGGTGTATCAGGAGGTGACAGAGGCTCTCTGGAGCGACACTGCCTATGAGGATCAGTCGGAGGAGATGCAGGAATATCTGACCTATGTAATTACCTGGATGCAGGATACCGGCATTTTTGACACGACGGATGTGAATTCCTCAGATGAAATGTACACGGATTGGAAAAACGGTACGGTTTCCGCAAAGGATTATCTTATGTATGCCGTTGAGGCTTCCTGGATTCAGGTGAGTGCGCTGGATCTGGACGAGAAGTACGCGGACACGGATGAGATTTATGAAACATTGATCAGCTATGCAATGGAGAAGGTTCAGTCAATCACGGCTTTTGACCGGATTATTTATAAGTATCTGGTTTATGATGATGAGATCAGCGGCACCCAGCTGTGCCTGATTTTGTTTGAACAGGGCGTGTTGGAGGAGGATGCGGAGTCCCGGAGCGCTCTGGAGAGCGGGAGCACTTCTGCCTATACTTTTCTGAAGGAGAAGATCAACAATCTGGAGATTACGCCGGCACAGCTGGCGCTGGATCCGTGTACCGGCTCCTGTGTCATCATGGATCCGGACACGGGGGAGCTGTTGGCGTGCGTCACTTACCCCGGATACGATACCAACCGGCTGGCCAACTCCATGGATTCCGATTACTACAACCAGCTTCTGGCGGACGGATCGCTGCCGCTCTACAACAATGCGACGCAGCAGGCCACTGCGCCCGGCTCCACGTTCAAGATGGTGACGGCATCGGCGGGACTGACGGAGGGTGTGATCACCGTGGATACAGAGATCGAGGATACGGGTATTTTTGAGCGTCTGGATTACAGCCTGAAATGCTGGATTTATCCGTCCTCCCACGGGAACGAGAATGTGATTACTGCGCTGCGGGATTCCTGCAATACCTTCTTCTGCGAGGTCGGATACCGCCTGAGTCTGGTAAATGAGGTTTACAGTGAGAGTACCGGCCTGTCCTATCTGCAGAAATATGCGGAGATGTTCGGACTGGGAACGTCGACCAACATCGAGATTTCCGAGGGAACCTCCCAGGTTGCCACTGAGTATCCGATCAGCGCGTCCATCGGACAGAGTAATAACAAGTACACGACTGTCCAACTGTGCCGCTATGCGGCGGCGATCGCCAACGAGGGGACGGTCTACGACCTGACGCTGCTTTCCAAAGTGACGGATCCCGAGGGGGAAACGCTGGAAACCTATTCCCCGACCGTCAGCAACGAGATCACGGAGATCACTGCCTCGACGTGGTCAGCGATCAAGGAGGGAATAGAGGAAGTGATTGCATCGCATACGCAGTTCGATGACCTGCTTGTTACGCTCGCCGGAAAGACCGGTACCGCGCAGGAGAGTGAGGAACGTCCGAACCATGCGCTTTTTGTCGGTTATGCACCGGCGGATGATCCGGAGATCGCCATTGCGGCCCGCATTGCTTACGGATACGGATCATCAAACACCTGCGATTTTGTGAACACAGTTATGAAATATTACTTTGGGGAGGCCTCGGAGGAGGAACTTCTGAACGGACAGGCGGCAGAGGTCAGCTCATCCTCGAACAGCTTTACCGATTAGCCCGGACGGGAGGCGTTTATGTTGAAACAATATAAGATTAAAAATTATCGCTTCCAGCTGATCGCGTATGTGGTCATTTTGAGCATTATCGGCATTTTGGCGATCGGAAGTGCAAAAGAGTCCGTTCAGGACAAACAGATTATGGGTCTGATTGCCGGTCTTGTGATCATGGCCATCGTATCTGTGATCGATTACAGCTTAATTTTAAAATTCCGCCGGATCTGGTATTTGCTGACAATCATTTTTCTGGGGCTGGTTCTGGTTCCGGGAGTGGGAAAGGAAGTCAACAGCGCTACCCGCTGGATTGAGATCGGCGGATTCCAGTTTCAGCCTTCCGAACTCTGCAAGATCATGCTTATCGTATTTTTCGCAGCATTTTTTATGAGAGTCCGGGAGAAGCTGAACACATGGAAAATCATTCTGGCGGCGCTTGTCCTGATCGGAATCCCGCTGCTGATGATCGTGAGGGAGCCGGATCTGTCCACCACGATCATCGTTGTGGTGGTCTTTCTCACGATGATCTATGTCGCGGGGCTGAGCTACAAGATCATTCTGCCGGTCATTGCGGTAACGATACCGACCGCCGTTGTGCTCCTGGTGCTGATGGTGCGCGGTCAGTTGCCCATTCTCCAGCAGTACCAGTCCACGCGGATTTTGTCCTGGTTGGATCCGGAGGCATACCCGGATTCCTCCCGCCAGCAGCAGAATTCCATCATCGCGATCGGCTCCGGCCAGCTGTGGGGGAAGGGGTTGAACAACTCTTCCATCACGTCGCTGAAAAATAACAATTATCTCTCGGAGCCCCAGACGGACTTTATCTTTACCATTATCGGGGAGGAACTGGGGTTTGTCGGTTGTGTGATTGTGATTATCCTGATCATGCTGATTGTTTTTGAATGTATTATGATTGCCAGGAACGCGAAGGATATGGGAGGGCGGCTGCTCTGCTGCGGCATGGCGGCGCTGATCGGGTTTCAGTCGTTTGTCAATATCGGTGTGACGACCGGGCTTTTGCCGAATACGGGTATCCCGCTGCCGTTTGTCAGCTACGGGCTGACCTCGCTGGTCAGTATGTTTATCGGGATCGGGATGGTGCTGAATGTGGGGCTGCAGCCGCGGCGGTACGGATCGGTGGAGGATCTGTAGAAGAAGTATTATTAGTGTTGTGGCGTATCTTCGCAGAAACAACTTCAACGCGGGCACAACAAAGTGCCCACTTTTGAAGTGTTTCCTGCTCACATCCATTTACGTTGTGTATTTTACAATTATTTGAACAGGATATAGTTAAACAGGAGTTTACAGTATATGAAACACATGAAAAATACAGGTTGTTTGTTATTGTGTACAGTTCTTGCGGTGTCTATCCTCCTGACCGGGTGCGGCACAGACCGGCAGGATGTGGAGAGTGCATATCAGATCTATGACACGACGGAGGCGTATCTTTCCGGAAGAGTGTCGTCCTCTGATTCGGGGCTGGAGCTTTTCGCTTCGGATCTGTGTGTCGGCGGCACGGAGAATACGGAGTCCGCAAATGTGATCGCAGAGTGTGCCGAGAGTGCGGCGGTGTTTCAGGTGGAGAGCGGAGAGATTACATATTCACAGAATATCTATGAGAAGAATTATCCGGCGAGCACCACCAAGATTCTGACAGCTTTGATCGCGTTGGAGTACGGGGATCCGGATCAGCTGCTGACGGTCTCGGACGCCGCGATTGATGATCTGGACGGTTCATCCTCTGTCTGCGGACTGGAAAAGGGCGATCAGATCACGCTGCGGGAGGCGCTGTACGGACTGATGCTCTGCAGCGGTAATGATGCGGCCAACGTGATCGCGGAGAACATTGCCGGCAGTACGGAGGCTTTTGCGGATCTGATGAATGCGAAAGCGCAGGAACTCGGTGCAACGCATTCGCATTTTGTCAATGCCCACGGTCTTCCGGACGAGGATCACTATATCACGGCTTATGACCTGTATCTGATTTTCAATGAGGCGGTCAAAAATGAGGATTTTGTCACGATTATATCCACGACTTCGTATGATGCCTCTTATCTGGACGCGTCGGGAAATACGGTGACGCAGACATGGGCGAATACCAACGGATACCTGTCCGGAAAGTATGAGATGCCGGAGGGCGTGACGGTCATCGGAGGAAAGACCGGAACGACCGAGGCAGCCGGTTACTGCCTTGTTCTGTACAGCACCAATGAGTCGGGATCACCGATTATATCGATTGTCATGAAAGGGAATTCACGGTCGGATATGTACAAGATCATGACGCAGATCCTCACCAATTTCGCAAATGAATAAGGCTCTGTTGAAAATGTTTATCCGTTAAAAATAAGATGGCAGAGAAACACGGGACACCACATATATATTGAAATATTGGTTTTCGGGTGTTAAAATACGAATGATCGTATCTTTGGGTGGCTTCGTAAATCAGGAGGTAATCAGGGGGATTATATCTTATGGAAGATTATCGTTTTCATGTATTGGGATGCAGAGGAAGCCGTCCGGTTTCCGGTACACAGTATCAGGAATTCGGCTGTGCAACAAGCTGTTATCTTTTATAAAGGCAGATAATCACGCGATTGTTTTGGATTGCGGAACCGGTTTGTATGGAGCCGCGCCGTATTTGGAAGGATGTCAGCAGGTGGATGTGTTGATGACGCACCTGCATTATGATCACATATTGGGGCTTTTGGGTTGGACGGTGTTTCCGAAAAATGCGCAGGTCCGGGTATACATGGGAGTCCCGCATGATTCAGACGATTTTAACTTATTGGATTTTCTGAAAACACCCTATTGGCCGGTTTCGCCGGAAATGATTGATGCGATTGGTGCGGATTATGACAGTACTCTTCACCTGACGGAGCGGGCTTCGGCGCGCTTTTGCCCGTCGAACCATCCGGATAACGCTGCCATTATCCGCGTGGATACGGATACGGGATCGGCCTGTCTGATCTGTGATTGGGAACATGGTGATCGGGAGGTTCCGTCGGAGATGGTGCGGGGATGTTCCCTCATTCTTTATGACGGAATGTTCAATGAAGCGGAATACCAGGTGTGTAAGGGATGGGGGCATTCCACCTGGAATGAGGGTGTGAAATTGGCTCAACAGTATGGTGTGGAACGGCTTGTAATTACGCACCACTTACCAGAACGGTCGGATGAACAGCTGCATCAGATGGAAGACCATGCAAGGCAGGTTTATCCGGGAATCCGGTTTGCCCGCGAAGGGGATGCTTATTCGTTGGAGCATGAACGAAAGAAATAAAGAAAAGGAGCATGGTCCTATGTCAAGATTTAGAACAAATTAAAATGAGAAGTTTTGCCCGCTAA
>JAJQBV010000169.1 GCA_021203115.1 Clostridiales bacterium
ATGACCGGCCGGAGTCTCGGGCTGGTGGCCGTCGCCAGGCCGAAGTTTCGGATCGTGCAGAAATTGATCGACCGGGTCAATCTGGTTTCCAGAGAAATCCTTGACGGCGTCCCGGTGATTCGGGCATTCGGCAGGGAAAAATATGAAGAGCAGCGTTTTGATCGGGCGAATGATTCGCTGATGCGGGTACAGCTGTTTACGAACCGGGTCATGAGCTTTATGATGCCGTGTATGATGTTCGTGATGAACGGCGTCAACCTGCTGATCATCTGGTTCGGCGCAAAAGGCATGGATGAGGGTCTGATGCAGGTGGGCGACCTGGTGGCCTTTATGACATACGCGCTCCAGATCATCATGGCGTTTATGATGATTGAGATGATCTCCATCATGATGCCGAGGGCCGCTGTGGCTGCGGATCGTATCGATGAGGTGATCCAGACAGAGAGCGAGATTCGCGACGGTGAGAACGCATCGGCTTACGAAGATCAGAAATTTAACGGGGAACTTACCTTCGACCATGTCACGTTTGCCTATCCCGGCGCGGGCAATCCGGTTCTCAAGGATATCTGCTTTACCGCAAAACCGGGAACGACGACAGCGATTATCGGAAGCACCGGCTGCGGGAAATCTACGCTGGTGAACCTGATTCCGCGGTTCTACGATGTGACGGAGGGCTCTGTTCGTCTGGATGGCGTGGATATCCGCGAGCTCAGCCAGAGGAAGCTGCGCGAGCAGATCGGGCTGGTTCCGCAGAAAGGATTTTTGTTCTCCGGGACTATCGAGTCCAACATCAAATATTCCGGCGACAGTGTCACGGATGCTATGATGGAGGCGGCGGCGGCCATCGCGCAGGCCACGGAATTCATCGACCAGAAAAATGACCGCTACCAAAGCGAGATCGCGCAGGGCGGCACGAATGTATCCGGTGGCCAGAAGCAGCGGCTTTCCATTGCCCGCGCGCTGGCAAAGAAGGCGCAGATCCTGATCTTTGACGACAGCTTTTCTGCCCTGGATTACAAGACGGATGTGGCGCTGCGGAAGGAACTGGCGAAAAAATCCGCGGGCGCGACCGTGCTGATTGTCGCACAGCGGATCTCCACTGTCCTGTATGCCGATGAGATTCTCGTGATGAACGAGGGGAGAATCGTCGGCAAGGGAACGCATGCGGAGCTTATGAAGAGCTGCGAGACCTATCAGGAGATCGCACGAAGTCAGTTAAGCGAACAGGAACTCGCTTTGAATGGAGGTGCTCTGTAATGCCGATGAGAAGAAATAATCAGTCAACGGATAAAGCAACAAATTTCTGGGGAAGCATCGGAAAGCTGTTCCGCTATATGGGACGTTACAGGATCGCGGTAATTCTGGTTATGCTGTTTGCCGTTGCCAGCACGATCTTTAACGTATACGGGCCGAAGCTTCTCGGTGATGCGACGACAGAACTGGCCAACGGGTTTATGGCAAAGGTCATGGGTACCGGCGGCATTGAATTCGGAACCATCGGGAAGATTTTGATAACCCTTCTGGTCTTGTATGTGGCAAGCTCGATTTTCAGCTTCCTGCAGGGCTGGATCATGGCCGGAATCAGCCAGAGGATCAGCTATAATCTGCGGAAAGATATCAGTGAGAAGATCAACCGCATGCCGATGGCCTGCTTTGATTCGCAGGCGACCGGCGATGTGCTCTCCCGGATCACAAACGATGTGGATACTCTGGGACAGAGCTTAAACCAGAGCCTCCGGCAGCTGATCACCAGCGTAGCCACGATGGTGGGCGTCATTGTCATGATGCTGATCTTAAGCCCGCTGATGACGCTGATCACTGTCGTTATCCTACCGGTGTCGCTGATCTGCGTGGGCGTGATCATCCGGTTCAGCCAGAAGCATTTCCGGGCACAGCAGCATTATCTGGGTCAGATCGATGGCCAGATCGAGGAGGGCTTCAGCGGACAGAATATCATCAAAGCCTTTGACCGCGAGGATAAGGTCATGGAGGAGTTCAAGGATACCAATGAAAAACTGTACCAGTCCGCATGGAAGAGCCAGTTTCTGTCCGGCCTGATGCAGCCGATCATGAATATGATCAGCAACGCCGGTTATGTGGCGGTCGTGATTGTGGGCGGCGTCCTGACTGCTGCCGGCACGATACAGGTCGGATCGATCGTGTCCTTTACACAGTATGTCCAGCGGTTTACACAGCCGCTGACACAGCTGGCACAGGTTTCCAACATGTTCCAGAGCATGGCTGCCGCCGCAGAGCGCATCTTTGAGTTTATGGAGGAGCCGGAAGAGGATCAGACAGTGGAAAATCCGATACAGCTGGAAACCGCGGCCGGGGATGTGGAATTCGATCATGTAAGCTTTGGCTATCATGAGGACAGAGTCATCATCCACGACTTTACCAGCGAGGCGAAGCCGGGGCAGACGGTGGCGATCGTCGGACCTACCGGAGCCGGAAAGACCACGATGGTCAAGCTGCTAATGCGGTTTTATGATGTAAACTCCGGCGCCATCCGGGTGGACGACCATGACCTGCGCGATTTCAACCGCCGGGAGCTACGGCAGAACATCGGTATGGTGCTGCAGGACACATGGCTGTTTAACGGGTCGATCATGGAAAATATTCGTTACGGCCGGCCGGATGCCACGGACGAGGAGGTCATCGAGGCGGCGAAGACCGCGCGGGCAGATTCGTTTATCCGGACGCTCCCCGGCGGGTATGATATGGAGATCAATGAGGAGGCCAACAATATCTCCCAGGGACAGAAGCAGCTGCTCACCATCGCGCGAGCCGTCCTTGCGGATCGCCCGATCCTGATTCTGGATGAGGCGACATCGAGTGTGGACACCCGCACGGAGCTGCTGATTCAGGAGGCGATGAATCGCCTGATGGAAGGCAGAACCAGCTTCGTCATTGCGCACCGCCTCTCCACCATCCGCGATGCGGATATCATTCTCGTCATGCGGGACGGCGACATCGTGGAGCAGTGCAACCATGAGGAACTGCTGCAGCAGAATGGTTTCTATGCGGAGCTGTATAACGCGCAGTTTGAGCAATAGACTGATGTAATAATCAACAGCGGAAGCGTATCTGTTTTACGGTTCCGCTGTTGGTATATTGAAAAATACAGGTCGGAGCATGCCGCATGGAGAGAAGGAGAAGAGGGATGGTTGTTTTTTTCATTATAGTTGGAATACTCGCCGTATTTATTCTGATTGTTTTATTTTATTACAATAGGGCGTTTCCGGAGGCGCAGGAAATCGCCGGCAAAATGGATGTGGTCGATAGAGATTACTGGTTCCATGGCGATAAAAAGATCGGCTTTCTTATTTTTACAGGCGCACAGACGGATGAACCGGCATACGCTTATATTGCGTATCTGCTGCACAGGGAAGCTTATCCCGTGGTAATCCCGAAGCAGCCGTTTCAGATGAGTGCGTTTGGGACGAAACACGGTATGGAAATCATGGATTCTCATCCGGAAATAGAGAAGTGGATTCTGGTCGGCCATTCTCTGGGCGGAGTACCGGTCAGCCGGATTGCCGCCGCCCGGCCGGATCAGGTCATCGGGGCGGCATTTCTGGCAACATACGCTTCCGCTGACCTGTCTGGTCTGGATATCTCCGCGATTCGGATTATCGCGGAAAACGATGGGATTATGAACAATGACAGGATGGCGCACTTTAACCGTAACCTTCCGGAAGATTCGGCCACGGTTATGATCGAGGGAGCCAATCATCAGGGGTTTGCCGCTTATGATTCCCTCTCAAAGCGCGACGGGAAGGTCGCGATCTCATGGCAGGAGCAGAATGAATTGTCGGTGCGTTATATCCTCGATTTTTTTGAGAAGCGAATCAGTGAGGCGGTGACAGATTGAACTTTTCATTTCCGATATGTGTCAGAGGATGTGAATCATATATGAACGAAAAATCCCGGACTGATATGCGGGAGCAGGCTTATCAGATCATCCGCAGGTTTAGCAATGATTCCCAGCATTGCCTGTGTCTGAACGGGGAAACCAGTTTCTTTTTCGGGACGGAGGTCTGCGGCGTGATTCCTTACACGCTTTCGCGGAAGAAAGCCATGAGCCAGGGCGATCCGGCATGCCGAGCAGAAGATACAGACAGGCTGTTGGATGAGTATCTGGATTTTTGCAGGCAGAATGGATACCGGCCGGTGTTTAATTCTGTCAGTACCGACATCGCCGACTTGTTACGCTTAAAAGGTTTGCGTGTGCTGAAATACGGGGAAGAGGCGATCCTTGATATGGGGAGCTATTCTCTCTCCGGCGGGAAAAAAGGCGCTCTGCGGAGGAATACGGTAAAGCTGAACCGGGCGGGCGTTACGCTGGAGGAATATCGTCCGGAAGAAGCCAGAGACCTTGCTCTGGAGCGCGAGATTGCTGGGTTAGAGGAGCAGTGGTATGCGGGCAAAAGGCTGAGGCTTACCTACTCCGTCGGGGATCTGAACTTTGAAGAGCCATACGGCAGACGGTATTTTATCACCAGAGATGCGGAGGGTGTGCTGCAGACCGTCCTGTCCTTCCTTCCGTATCACCGAGGCAGAGGGTACTGCGTCGATGTGATGTACCGCAGGCCGGATGGCCTGACCGGGGCGATGGAGCACGCGATTATCTCAGCAGCGATGAAGATGAAAGAGGACGGCGTGGAGGAAGTCAGCCTGAACATTGCCCCGCTTGCGGGGATTGATGTTTCAAAGCCGGACACAAATTGGGTGGAACGGCTGATGTACGCCATTTACCAGAATATGGATTTCGGGTATGATTTTAAGAACCTGTACCGGTTTAAAAGCAAGTTCGGCCCGACCGCATGGAAGATGAGGTATCTGGTCTATGACCCCGGGGTGCCTCTTTTGAATCTGGCGCTTTCCATCACAAATACAAAGGGGGTGAGGAACATCCGGTTCTACCTGCGGTATGCAAGATTTTTCGCATCGTTGTTCCTGTATCCGGAACGATATCGAAAGCATAAAACCAAGTAGTAAACTGTTTTTATCATTTTTACAAGAGGAGGAAAATTATGCGTAAGAAACATTCGCCACTGACCTATTTTATTTGTGCGCTCGGAATTCTGTCAATTTGTTTTACGGCTTTCAAATTATGGAAATTATTTTTGGGAAAAAAGGAACTGTCTGATTAAGCGGAAATGGTCAGGAAATGACTGGGAGGAGGGAAGGCGTAATGAATGAGCTTAGCCAGTTAAAAGAATATATAGGTCAGAGTAAAAAGACTGTCGCGGTCACCGGCGCGGGCATTTCGTATCTCTATGGGATGCGCAGGCTGAAGCAGAGCGTGGGGATCATGAATGCGCGAAAAGTCTTTTCCGTCTCATATATCCGCAAAAATCCGGAGAGATTTTACGAGGTCATGAAAGACGCGTTTCTGGATGCGATTTTTATCAAAGGGCCGAGTACCGTCCATAAACAGCTTGCAAAGCTGGAGCAGAAGGGGAAACTCTACGGCATTGTAACCCAGAATATGGACTGCCTGCACACGATTGCCGGATCGCAGAATGTGGTGGAATTTCAGGGCAGCTTTCGCGATAATATTTGCATCGGCTGCGGGGACCGATCGTTTGATTACCATGTGTGGAATCAGGGGCAGGCGCCCCGGTGCGAAAAATGCGGGGAGCCTCTGATGCCGACCGGATTTTACATGGATGCGGGAATTCGAGACAGTGTTTCCAAAGAAAATATGAGGAAGGCGGCAGATATGATATCTGAAGCGGATCTTGTGCTGGTGATCGGCACCACCGGTTTCCGAAGTGATGAATACCTGAGCCGCATGAAAAAGGGGACGAAGCTTGTGCAGATTAATCCCTCTGAGACAGAGTTTGACCGCATGGCTGATCTGAATATCCGAACAACTGCCGCGGAAGCTCTGGATGCGGTCCTGAACGGATAAAAGGAGTGTGCGTATGAGTTTCTTTAAAGGAAGTCCGAAAGGAGATCAAATACAGCAGTTGGCCGATTATATCGACCACAGCAGCAGTATTGTCGCAATTACGGGAGCCGGTATTTCCGTTGCCGGGGGAGGCGTGACGTATTTTCAGATGGCTCTCTCCAACCGCCGCGCCGGCGTTACGCCCCGAGCCGGAGACAGTTATAAATCTTTTCTGCCGACGTATCTGGACAACATGTTTTCTTATCAGCCGAGCTTTGCCCATTACGCCCTGGCAGAGCTGGAAAAAGAAGGAAAATTTATCGGAATTATCACGACAAATGTGGATTGCATGCATACCATTGCCGGTTCGAAGAATGTCGCGGAAATTCAGGGCAGCCTTCAGATTAATTGCTGCGCCAAATGCGGCCGGCATTACGACGGGTATGAAATCTGGAAACAGGATGAGCTGCCTCTCTGTGAAGCGTGCGGGGGAGAAATTTTACCATGGCCGCTTTACAGTCATATCGGCGTATGGGATGAGGATGTCAGCAAGGCCAGAGAATGGATTTCGAGGGCCGATCTGATTCTGGCGATCGGAACCCGCGGCAATTACGGGGGCGTTTACTGGAATTACCGGAGGAACGATGCCGTGGTTGTCCAGATCAATCCGGGGCGGACCGGATTTGACCAGATCGCGGATCTGAATATCCGGGAAGAAAGCGACGAGGTATTTCGGAAGCTGAAGGAAAGGCGGGAGAGGAATGGGTGATCGGAAAACAGATCGGGAATTATCGGACGAGATGCGCTTGAAAAAACTGGCGACTCAGATGGAGGAGGCGGAATATCTGGGGCTCTCGGAAGAGGAGATACGGGAAAGAAAGCGGCAGAAGGAAATGCGCAGGCAGAAAAATATTCAGATTCTGGAAGATACTCTGGAGGTAGTGGAGAAAGGGAGTTATACCAGAGAAGGGCAGGAGGAGCATCTGCAGTTTTCACAGGAACAGATGCGGGAAGTTCGCGTATTTTTGCCGGATGAGATCGCTGTGCTGCGGACGAGAAGCCATGAGGCAGGGTTATCGGAGAATGATTTTTCTGTGAGAGGCAGCGAAAAGCAGGCGGAAGCTGACCGTTGCATATATGGCTGTGAAAATGAAGATGCCCTTGCCCTTGCGCAGAGGAAATATGAGAATCTGAGACAAAGCGGAGAATTAAATCCGGAAATCCTTGTCCTGAATCTGGCGAGCGCCACGCAGCCGGGCGGACGGACGCGGCAGGGAGCCAACGCGCAGGAAGAGGATCTATGCCGCAGGTCGTCACTGTTGCTGTCTCTGGAGAGTGACGATGCGCGGAGATATTATGATTACAATAACGCGAGAAAGACGCGTATGG
>JAJQBV010000160.1 GCA_021203115.1 Clostridiales bacterium
ACTATCAAATAATTTTATATAAGAGTAAATAGGAGCGGAGGCCAGTATGAGAGCACAGATCATCGGAACCGGAAGTTGTCTGCCGGAGAAAACAGTGACAAATGATTTCCTGTCCACCATTGTCGACACGAGCGATGAGTGGATCAGCAGCCGGACAGGCATTCGCCAGAGGCATATCTCGGTGCAGGAGACGACGGTGTCCCTGTCCACGGAGGCGGCGCGTCGCGCCATGGAGATGGCGAAGGTCACGGCGGAGAAGATCGACCTGATCATTGTGGCGACCTGTACTGCGGATACGCTGGTTCCGAGCACGGCCTGCCTCGTGCAGAACGAGATCGGCGCGGTGAACGCGACGGCCTTTGACCTGAACGCAGCCTGTGCGGGGTTTGTTTTCTCCATGAATGTGGTGGATTCCATGATGCAGGCTGGTATGTGCCGGACGGCGCTGGTCATCGGTGCGGAGACGCTCTCCCGCATCGTGGACTGGAAGGACCGCAGCACCTGTGTGCTTTTCGCGGACGGCGCCGGGGCAGTTGTGGCGCGCGCGGCGGAGGGCGGCGTTCTGGGCACGACGCTGGGCAGCGACGGAAGCAAGGGCGGCACGATCTATGTGAAGAGCCGTGAGAATTACAACCCCTTCGTCACGGAGCAGAAGCCCACGGATTATCTTTTCATGGACGGCGGCGAGGTCTTTAAGTTCGCGGTGAAAAAGATTCCGGAGGCGATCCGGGAGACGCTGGCGAAGGCGGAGCTGACGGCGGACGACATCGACTGGTATCTTCTCCATCAGGCCAACGCACGGATCAATGAGTCCATCGCAAAGCGGCTGAAGATTTCCATCGACAAGGTACCGATGAACCTCGACCATGTCGGGAACACCTCCGGCGGCAGTGTGCCGATTCTTCTGGATGAGGCGAACCGAAAAGGACTGTTAAAGTCCGGCGACAAGGTGGTTTTAGCGGGGTTCGGCGCAGGGCTGACATGGGGCGTGATGATTCTGAACTGGGCGTAAGTTGTCCTTGCGTTTCAAAATGAACTGTGCTATACTCTGTAAAGTCTATAATTTTCCGGAGAGGAGTTTTTGTTATGAAGCATGTAAAGACATTAAACACAAAGAAATTACAGAACACTGTCAAAAAGGGCGGCTGCGGCGAGTGCCAGACTTCCTGCCAGTCCGCGTGCAAGACATCCTGCACCGTCGGCAACCAGAGCTGCGAGCATAAATAAGCTGCCTATAGATTTGTGATTATGACATGAAGACATTACACGAGGCCGTATGCCGCAACGCATGCGGTCTTTGTACTGTTATTCTGAATTTTGCCGTGTAACGTTTTTTATGAAGGAAGTTTCATGATTCACCAGTATAAAAATAATGGCTACAATATCGTTCTCGATGTAAACAGCGGTGCGGTGCATGTGGTGGACGATGCGACCTACGAGATCATCGCGCTCTATGAGGAGCACAGCAAGGAGGAGATCGTAGGGCAGCTTTTCGCCGATTATTCGCCGGAGGAGCTGGCGGAGGCCTATGACGAGGTGGCGCAGCTTGCCGCGGACGGCCTGCTTTTTACGGAGGATGAGTACGAGGATTACATCACGGATTTCAAGAGCCGGCCGACGGTGGTCAAGGCTCTTTGTCTGCATATTGCCCATGACTGCAATCTCGCCTGCCGCTACTGTTTCGCGGAGGAGGGGGAGTATCACGGCCGGCGGGAGCTGATGAGCTTTGAGGTCGGGAAGCAGGCTCTGGATTTTCTCATTGAGAATTCCGGGAACCGGCGCAATCTGGAGGTCGATTTCTTCGGCGGGGAGCCCCTGATGAACTGGAATGTGGTGAAGGAGCTTGTGGCTTACGGTCGGGAGCAGGAGAAGCTTCACGACAAGAATTTCCGCTTTACCCTGACGACAAACGGCGTGCTCTTAAATGACGAGATCATGGAGTTTGCCAACCGCGAGATGGGGAATGTGGTTTTGAGCATCGACGGGCGCAGAGAGGTCAACGACCATATGCGGCCGTTCCGGAAGGGGCAGGGCAGCTATGACCTGATCGTTCCGAAGTTTCAGAAGTTTGCCGAGAGCAGGAATCAGGAAAAGTATTATGTCAGGGGGACCTATACCCACTATAATCCGGATTTTTCCGAGGACGTGCTTCATCTGGCGGATCTGGGATTTCAGCAGATTTCCGTTGAACCGGTGGTCGCGGAGGATTCGGAGGCCTATGCGCTCCGCGAGGAGGACCTGCCGCAGCTTTTTGCGGAGTATGACAAGCTGGCGGCCGAGATGGTCCGGCGCAAAGCCGGGGGGCGGGAGTTTAATTTCTTCCATTTTATGATTGATCTGGAGGGAGGCCCGTGCGTGGCAAAGCGGCTGTCCGGCTGCGGTTCCGGTACGGAGTACCTGGCGGTGACGCCGTGGGGTGATCTGTATCCCTGTCACCAGTTTGTGGGGAATGAGGATTTTCTCATGGGGAATGTCTGGGACGGCGTGACGCGGACGGACATCCGGGACGAGTTTAAGAGCTGCAATGTCTACGCGAAGGAAAAATGCAGGGACTGTTTCGCACGGTTTTACTGCAGCGGCGGATGCGCAGCAAACTCCTACCATTTCCACGGGAATATCAACGATGCATATGATATCGGCTGCGCGCTCCAGAAGAAACGGATCGAGTGCGCAATCATGATAAAAGCGGCGACAGCCGATTAAGTTTGGAGGGAAATCGCAATGAAGAAAAGAAAGTCAATCGTAGTCTTTGTCATACTGGCAGCGATTACGGCGCTTCTCGGGTACTATACCTACGGCGTTGTGAAGGGCACGGTGGCAAAGGACAGCGAGGCCGGCATCAAGCTGGGGCTGGATCTGGCCGGTGGTGTCAGCATAACCTATCAGGTTGTGGGAGACGAGACACCGTCCACGGAGGATATGTCGGACACGGTCTACCAGCTGGAGCAGCGTGTCAGCGCCTACAGCACGGAGGCGGAGGTCTATCAGGTCGGCGACAACCGGATCACGGTGGAGATTCCCGGTGTGACGGACGCCAATGAGATTCTGGAGGAGCTCGGCAATCCGGGCACGCTGGAGTTCCAGACGACGGACGGAGAGGTCTACATGACCGGCGATTATGTCGTGGACGCTCAGGCAGGGACAATCACGGACAGCACGACCGGTTCCACATCCTACTGTGTGGAATTGACGCTCAACGATGAGGGCGCGGAGATTTTTGCGGAATATACGGCGACCTACCTGAATGATTACCTGCCGATCTACTATGACGGCGAGTGCATCACCTATCCGCTGGTAAACTCCGTGATTTCCAACGGCGTGGCGGAGATCACCGGCATGGATACCTACGAGGAGGCGGAGATTCTGGCGACGCAGATCCGCAGCGGTTCCCTGACATTGGAGCTGGAGGAACTGCAGTCTGAGGTGGTCGGCGCGAAGCTCGGCTCTCAGGCGCTGAGTTCCAGCATCCTCGCGGCCATCATCGGTATACTGATCATCATTGTGTTTATGCTGATTTTTTACCGGATTCCGGGTCTGGCGGCGTCCATCGCGCTGCTGATCTACACCGGCATCCTTTTGTCGGTCCTGCATCTGTATCATATCACGCTGACACTGGCCGGCATCGCGGGCATCATCCTGTCGATCGGTATGGCTGTGGACGCGAACGTGATTATATTTGCCCGTATCAAGGAGGAGATCGGCGCGGGCAAGTCGGTCGGTACCTCCATCACGGAGGGATTTAAAAAGGCGTTCTCCGCGATTCTGGACGGCAACATCACGACGCTGATCGCGGCGGTCGTCCTCTATCTGCGCGGCTCCGGCTCCATCCGCGGATTCGCGACGACGCTGGCGCTCGGTATCATTTTCTCAATGTTTACCGCGCTGGTCATCACCCGGTGGCTGCTGAAGTCGCTGTACGGGATGGGCTTTAAGGATAAGAAATTCTACGGGGAGAAAAAGCAGAGGGCTCCGATCAATTTCCTCGGCAAGCGTTTCCTCTGCATCGGCATTTCCGTCGCGATTATTGCGGCCGGTTTTGTCGGCATGGGTGTTTACAGGGCAGGCGGAAACAATGCGCTGAACTTCAGCCTGGAATTCATGGGCGGCACCTCGACAACGGTCACGTTTGACACGGACTACACGATCGAGGAGATCGACGAGGAGATTGTTCCTTATATTGAAGAGGTTACCGGAGACAGCAACATCCAGACTCAGAAGGTGGCGGACAGCACGGATGTTGTGTTTAAGACCCGCACCCTGACATTGGATGAGCGGCAGGAGATGATCGACATTCTCGGTGAGAATTTCGGCGTGACGGAGGATGATGTCTCCGAGTCCCAGAATATCAGCTCCACGATCAGCAGCGAGATGCGCTCCGATGCCATCTGGGCGGTGATCATCGCGACGATCTGCATGCTGATTTACATCTGGTTCCGGTTTAAGGATATCCGCTTCGCGGGCAGTGCGGTCATCGCGCTGGTTCATGACGTCCTCATTGTGCTGGCGTTTTATGCGCTGTCGCGGACGAGCGTGGGCACGACCTTCATTGCCTGCATGCTGACGCTGGTCGGTTATTCGATCAACGCCACCATCGTCATCTTTGACCGTATCCGTGAGAACCTGGCTCTGGAGGAGGGCAACCGGAATACGGATCTGAAGCTGGTGGTCAACAACAGTATCACGCAGACGCTGTCCCGAAGCATCAATACCTCCCTGACGACCTTCATCATGGTTCTGATGATCTTCGTTCTCGGCGTGTCTTCCATCCGGGAGTTCACAGGCCCGCTGATGGTCGGCGTGGTCTGCGGCGCGTACTCGTCTGTCTTCCTGACCGGCGCCATCTGGTATATGATGAAAAACCGGTCTCTGAAAAAGCAGACCGTGAAGGCGGAGGCCGAGCAGCCGAAACCCTCTAAGAAGAAAAAGAAGAAATAAACGGGAAGCTGGCCCGGCTTGAAAAAGCCGGGCTTTTCCTCATATATCCGGAGGCGTTGCGGAATGGTTTGGAAAATCATAGGGATCGGCTATCTGATCGTGATCAACCTCGTGGGATTTTTCTCCATGGGACTCGATAAGCGGAAGGCCAGAAGGGGAAAATGGCGGATTCCGGAGGCGAGGCTGTTTGTGCAGGCCGCGGTCGGCGGCAGCATCGGAAGCCTGGCGGGGATGTATGTGTTCCGTCACAAGACGCGGCACGCGAAGTTTGTGGTCGGGATGCCGGCGATACTGGCCGCGCAGGTGTTTCTCGTGGTTTTGATTGTGAAATATGTGATGACAGGTGTTTTCTGGTTTTGAAAAGGAGGCGCAGCGCATGCAGAAATACATAGAATTTAACAGGGGAACCTACACGCTCCGCGGGATGGCGTATATTCCGGAGGGGGCGTCGGCAAAGCACAGGGTGCCGCTGACCGTGATCTGCCACGGCTTCACGGCGGACCGCAACGAGACGCTGTTTATTCACACGCGGCTGGCCCGGAGGCTCTGCGAGGAGGGGATCGCGGCGATCTGTTTCGATTTCATGGGCAGCGGGGAGAGCGACGGTGCGTTTGAGGAGATGTCGGTTCTGACGGAAGTGGCGGATGTGTTTGCGCTGTTGGAATATGTACGGACACTGGAGTATGCGGATCTGTCGAGAGTGGCGCTGCACGGGATGAGTCAGGGCGGCCTGGTTTCCTGTCTGGTGGCGGCCGCCGGGCCGGATCAGATTCGTGCGCTGAGCCTGTGGGCGCCGGCGCTGTGTATTCCTGATATGGCTCACGGCAGCGAGATGCTGGGTGTTTCGCTGGATAATATTGAGAAAAACGGGTATATTGATTTCAAGGGGACAAAGCTGGGGCTGGTCTATGTAGAGGACGCGAAAACAGTCAATGTCTGGGAAGAAATGAAAAAGTACGCCGGGCCGGTTCAGATCGTTCACGGGACATCGGACACCTCGGTGGATTTTTCCTATTCCGTGCGCCTGCAGGAAATGCTGGGCGGGCAGTGCGTGCTTCGGCCGGTGGAGGGCGCGGATCATGATTTTGAAACGATTTCCTATAATCAGCAGAGGCTGGATTACGCAGTGGAGTTTCTGAAAAAGAATCTCTGCGGGTGATGGGGAAATTACATGGTTGCATAAGATAAAATGTGATTTTGCAGCAGGAAAAGAGGAATCGTCAGGATGGAAAATGTATGTGACATGATTGAAGTGATATGGAGATTTCTGATTTCCCTCGCGGGGACCGTGGTTGTGGCGTGTTTTCTCGTCGGGCTTGTTCTCTTTGCGGCGGAGCTGCTTGTGTACCGCAGAAAGAGAAGGTCAGCGGACGACGGCGGGACTTCGCGGGATTCGAAGGGAGGGGACGGCGTATGAGAATTGCACTGATTACCGGCGCTTCCAGCGGAATGGGCAGCGTTTTCGCCCGGCAGGTTGACGGGCAGGAGAAAAACATCGACGAGATCTGGCTTGTGGCGCGGCGGCGGAATCGTCTGGAAGAGGTTGCCCGGCAGCTTTCGCATCCGTCGAAGGTCATCCCGATGGATCTGACCGAGGCTGAAAACATCACAAAGCTGGAGGAGCTGCTGCGGGAAAATGTGCAGGTCGGCCTCTTTGTCAACTGCGCGGGCTACGGAAAGATCGGCGATTATGAGGAGGTAACGCGGTACGACTCGGACCATATGGTCGACCTGAACTGTAAGGCGGCTGTGGACACGACGCTGGCGGTTCTGCCCCATATGAGGGCGGGCGACCGGATTATGCAGCTTTGCTCCACCTCGTCCTTCCAGCCGGTGCCGCAGCTGAATCTGTATGCCGCAAGCAAAGCGTTCCTGTACAGCTACACCCGTTCCCTGCGCATGGAGCTGCTGCCCCGCGGGATCGTGGTGACGGCGGTCTGTCCGTGGTGGGTGACGGACACAGAGTTTCTGCCGATCGCGAGAGACAACGAGGCGAATCCGAGCCCGGAAAACTCCATAAAGCATTTCCTTTTCGCATCAAAAAAGGAAAACGTGGTGCGGCGGTCGCTTCGGGCCAGCCGGAGGGGATTTGCCGTTTCAACGCCGGGATTTATGTGTTTCTTCCACCGGATATTCTCTAAGCTGCTCCCAAAGACAGCGCTGATCTACGTCTGGGAGCTGATGCGGCGGATGTGAAGCGAATCCGCGGTA
>JAJQBV010000099.1:0-4986 GCA_021203115.1 Clostridiales bacterium
GAATAAAATTATTTTCCACTTATCTGCGCAGCAACCTCCGCAGCAAAATCCTCGTTCTTCTTCTCCAGTCCCTCACCGGTCTCGAAGCGGACGAATCCTTTGATCGTGATCTTCGCAGCGTTCTCCTTTGCCACCTGGTCAATGTACTTGCTGACGACCTGCTTGCCGTCCTCCGCTTTTACATAGACCTGATCCAACAGACAGATCTCTTTCAGCTCCTTGTTGATGCGGCCCTTAATCATGCCGTCGATCACCTTCTCCGGCTTCTGGGACTCCTTCGGATCATTCATGATCTGTGCGCGAAGAATCTCCTCCTCGTGCGCAATGTACTCAGCGCTGATCTCGGAGCGGTTGGTGTACTGAGGCTTTAACGCCGCAACCTGCATTGCGATGTTCTTCGCCATCTCTTTCACCGCGTCATTGACGACATCGGTCTCAACATCCACGAGAACGCCAATCTTTCCGCCCATATGAAGATAGGAAGCGACAAAACCATTCTCCTCGACAACCTGCTCGAAACGGCGGATCTTTAAGTTCTCACCGATCACCGCGATCTGTCCGGCAAGCTCTTCGTTTACCGTCTTGGATGTGTCAAACTTCCAGGGCTCCGCCAGGAATGCGTCGATATCCGCGGCAGTTGTATCCATCGCCTGCTCCGCAACCTGTGCCACATAGTTCTGGAACTTTTCGTTCTTTGCGACAAAATCTGTCTCGGAATTCACTTCAACAGCGACCGCTTTTTTCCCGCACTCGGTAACCTTCAGGGCAACGATTCCCTCCGCCGCGATCCTGCCGGCCTTTTTCACAGCCTTCGCAAGACCCTTCTCACGCAGTACCTCAACAGCCTTGTCCATATCGCCGTCGGTCTCGGTCAGAGCCTTTTTGCAGTCCATCATACCGGCGCCGCTCATTGTACGTAACTCTTTTACCATTGCTGCTGTAATAGCCATATCTCAATCCTCCAAATAAACAATAGAATTTATTTACTCCTCTACAGGCTCCTCGTACTCGGCCTCATCCTCGTAATACTCAGCCTCATCCGCGATCTCACCCTGTTTGCCCTCGATCACAGCGTCCGCCATTGTGGAAACAATCAGCTTCACTGCGCGGATCGCATCGTCGTTTCCGGGGATCACATAATCCAGCTCCTCCGGATCGCAGTTCGTATCAGCGATACCGATCAGGGTAATGCCCAGTGCATGAGCCTCCTGCACGCAGATGCGTTCCTTCTTCGGGTCTACGATGAAAATGGCATCCGGCAGTCTGGTCATATCCTTGACGCCGCCCAGATTCTTCTCGAGCTTCTCCCACTGCTTTTTCAGCGCGATCACTTCCTTTTTCGGAAGAACATCAAATGTGCCGTCCACGGACATCCGCTCAATCTCTCTGAGACGCTCCACACGGCTGCGGATCGTCTTGAAGTTGGTCAGCATGCCGCCGAGCCATCTCTCATTTACATAATACATACCACAGCGCTGTGCCTCTGCCGCGATGGAATCCTGCGCCTGCTTCTTGGTGCCGACAAAAAGGATCGTGCCTCCGTTTGCAACAAGATCTGCAATGGCATTGTAAGCCTCGTCGATCTTGCCGACAGACTTCTGCAGATCGATGATGTAGATGCCGTTCCGCTCCGTGTAGATATACGGAGCCATTTTCGGGTTCCATCTCCGTGTCTGGTGTCCGAAGTGAACACCTGCCTCCAGTAACTGTTTCATAGAAATAACGCTCATCTTTTTCCCTCCATAGTTGCGTCTTCCATGCGCATCCAACCCGCCGGCCCACTCCGATACCGGAGCACCATACCGATCAGTCCGCACATGTGATTGATTTGTATTTGCCTGAAAATAAAAAAATCCTCAGATCAAAAGAGTATAGCACAGAGGATAACGGGATTCAAGAGTTTTTTTACATCATCCTGCGATAATCCGAGATCCATCCGGAAATGAGCGATTCCTGCGCGGATTTCCAGTCACAGGCAGCGGCCGCCGCCGAGGCAGACTTCCGGTCCAGATAATACTCCGGCTGTTCTGCGGTTTCCGTCAGGTGGGCAAGCGCATCCCTCATCACGGAGAAATTCAGCTCCATGCCGGACTCCTTCAGCGTATCGTCATCTTCGACATAATTCATCGCATACAGATACGCATTCCGGCTGTCCGGATTTTTCCGAAGCGCGTAAGCCTTTGCAAAACACTCCGCCGCCTCCGGGAAGAAAAACAGCCTTGCATAAACCACGCCGAGATTGTGGCAGATATTTCCGCGAAGCTCCTCCGTCATCTGTCTGGCGTAAGGCTCCTCAAGAAGCTCCAGATAAATATAGGCCGCCTGACGATACCGCCCCTCATCCAGAAACAAATCGCCGCTCATCTTGCGCCGCTCCATCTTTGTCCGGCCCTTCATCTGCTCCAGCATAGTGCGAATTTGCTCCATCTCCTGCTTTGCATAGAGCCCGGACTCTGAAAAAATCAACTCCGCGCAGGCAAAAACATCCCGCTTTGTCCGCAGAAGAACCCTGAGATCCGCCGCAAGCTTTGCTCTGCCGAGCTCCCGCTCCAGCCATCCGAACAGCTCTTCCCCCACCCACGAGGGATCGATGAGATACATGTTCGTCTCCATAAAAAAGCACAGCTCTTCCATGGAATACAGATGGACCGCTGTATTTTCATTGTAGAACGCATTTTCTGTTCTCTTGTCTTCAAGCAAACGAAGCATAGCTCACATTCCTCTTTCGTTAAAGTGAAAGCCGAAACTCCCACACCTTTCCGGTAGATTCATAAAGCTCCCCGAAGCCGTCATCCCACACCCGCAGCACGACCTCACTTCCCCCGGTCGGCAACGCCTGCACGCCCAGCCGGATGCTGTTTGGTGCGCGGTCGGGCAGATAATCCAGTGTAAAACGTTCAATCCTTGCGCTCATTCTCTGGCGAACCCGAATCCATGTCTCCAGCGTCGGATCGCCGTCATAGAGAAAATAATACGCCTCCGTCGGGGCAAACCAGTTTTCTCCCAGACGGGTCAGCCTCAGGAAGCAGGGTTCCGTCCCCTTCATGATTTTCAGGGAAAGCTCCCCCTGAAGCTTATACGGGCTGTCATAGTAATAGTTCCATCCTTCCGTGACGAAACTCCGGTATCCGGCATAACAGGCTCCCATCGTATAAATATTTTTCCCTTTGAAAACTCTCTTGTTCGGACCGATCACCCGCAGGGACTCCCGCATCCAATCGCCGTCAAAACCGTTGCCGATCAGAAAAACGCCTGACAGAATGCGTTTCGTGAAGGTTTCCCTCACCACATTCGCAAAAAACTCATCCTTCCCGTCCCCGTGCGCCAGAAGATACTCCGGCACCGTCCACTCCTTCTGAACGGATGTGACACGTTTTACGCTGCCGTATCCGTCCGAGTGAAGGATTGACGCGGTAATACGGTCCGCGTGAAAATCAAACAGCGCCACGTCGTGGAGACAGACAGAGGACTCCTGATGATAGACATAGGCAAAAAAGCTCTCTGTGTAATCCATCAGCCGGAAATTCTGTTCCGGCACATCCAACTCTTTTCTGACATAGGAAAACAGCCCGACCGCCTCGTTTGTGACCGCCGGAATCGCGATGGACAGACACAACTCCGTATCCTCTTTCACATACTGTCCTTTAAACTGTAAAAGGCGGCGGAGAAACTGAACCAGCATATTGCGGTACGCGACATTTTCCGGGTCAAGGGAACGGAGATACAATTGCGAAAAAAAGGTCCCATCCGTGCGGTTTTCCCGCTTGATTGCTTCATCCCCGTAAAAATAATTGCCCTGTCCGGTGCAGAAAACTGCAGTCGGGATCTGACAGCGCTCCTCCTCCGGGACGGTTGAGACGGTTTCCATCTCCTTCATGTCCTCGTGGAAGAATGTGATCATTGCACGCTCCTGGTTCAGGTCAATTCCGGTAAACAGTTTCTTTTTTTGTGCCACGGTCTACTCCTTGATCGGTTGAAACAGCGCCTGCACCATATCACTCTGTTCGGCGTAGGCAAACTGTGCCTTTGTATCGGTTCGTTTCACATTTAAATGCCCGAGCATGCCATACCGGGTCTTTTCAAGCGACTCCTCCGCATCTGCCTCCCGGATACTCTCCCGCACGCGGACATTTCCCGCAAGATCCACGATGGAATATTCGCAGACCTCCCCCGGAATCACGCGCAGGGGGCAGGTATACAGTCCCGGCAGAACCTCCCGGCAGACTTCGCGTTTCCCGTCTGAAAGCTCCACGAAATAACTCATTCCCGGTCTGTCCTGACAGGAAACCACCCGGATCCCCACCAGCAGATACCGGCGTCTGTCCGCCGTAGAAAGCTCGGAAAAAAACGGAAAATAATTCCCATGCAGCAGGTAAGCCTCAAACATCTGTGCGGCCAGCGCATCATACTGTGCTTCCCGATAGCAGAGGTGCATCCGCACGAACGCGGCAGTGCAATAGTCGTTCAACCGGCGTTTCTGCCGGATGCGGTCTCCGAGGCAGTGATACACGGCTCCGGAAAGCGGATAATCATGCAGCATAAAGCTCCGGCAGAGAACGCTGATATAGGCGAGAATCAGTTCCTCAGACTCCGGATCCTTTGCGAGAATCTGAAAAATCTTTTCATGGTTTTCTCCAAGATATCCGGTAAAAAGCATGCGGATCATCAGCTGCTGTGCCTGCGGCACAACCGGAAGATCCCGCTCGCGGGCGGCAATCACAAGATCTGTCATCTCGTCGATGGAACCGGCCATTTTCTCCAAGCGCTCGCCGTCACTTAACGTCACGCCCGGCACCGGATTCTCCTCAGCCGAGGACGGAACGTCAGCCTCCGCACCATAGAGATTGTTTCCGGGCAGCATCTTGCTGACGCGGCAGCCCTCCGCGGAGGTGTAGAGCTCTCAGATATTACACTCCAATATAATAAAAAAGGGGCGGTGATAAAGGTTAATATATGCATGGTCGCCGGTCAGAGCGGTCCGCGTCA
>JAJQBV010000099.1:4996-7142 GCA_021203115.1 Clostridiales bacterium
TTATCACAGTTCTCCGCATTCTTTCGGACCTTCTCCCACTCCTGAACCGTCATCATCCGGCGAAGCTCCTCATAGATGACTGCCAGATCGTCATTCATATGACCCTTGGCCAGCTCACTGACGGCAAAGTCCTTCACCATCGCCACATAGGCCGGCCAGTCGCGCTGCAGGCGGTTTTTATTGCGAATGATGTAAGCGAAAAGCATCGCCTTTCTGCGGGAAGGCAGCGAGCTGTTCATTGAAAAATAGCGCACAACCTCCGGCGGAAGCTCCCCCATGGAACGGCTCCACGACAGCATAAACGCTTCGTAAAGCCCGGCGATCTTCAGGTGCTGCTCTACGCCACGCTTAAACCACGGAAAGTAGGTCTCGCCGTAGCGGCTTGTATTGATCAGATAGACGCAGATGGTGCGGACAAAGCTGTCGTCGCGGAACTTTTTATGGCACTTGCTCAGCACAGAGAAATAGCTCCGGCTGAAGCTTCTCCTGCCCTGCGCCATCCCCTGTATGCGGAGCGCGAGTTCTTTGTTGACAAGGCTTTTTCTGGAGATCCAGCAGACCAGACGGAAATCGAAATCGTCCTGACTGTTTAAAATCTCCGGATATGCCAGAAGCACCTGCGCCGCCTCCAGATACAGGATGGGGCTCATGCTGTGGTAGTCCGTCATATACTGGCGGATCCACTGGTATTTGCGCTGCGGATTGCGCTTCAGTGTCTCGTCCGTCTGCAGGACAATCCATGTCAGAATCGGATGGCTCCGGTACTTTGTATAGATCGCACGGATTCTCGAATAAGCCTCCTCCCGGTTCATATCCGGATCCTTCAGCGTCATCAGGTACAGGTACATAGCGCCGAGCGGTGTCCGGGCGGTCTTTGTGTTCCGCGGGACAGAGAACATACGCTCCTCCATCCGGTCCGGATCTCCCGCTTTCCAGTAAATATAGGCCAGAAACAGGTTCAGCCAGCGTCCCTGGATCTCCGCCTGTTCCGCCTGCTGAATGATGCGGGCGGACTCCTGAATCCACTCACTCTCCGTCTTTTTCTTTATGCAGTACGAGAAAAAGCTCTTTTCCAGCAGATAGTAGCATCTGCGCTTTTTCCAGATATAGGAGTGCTCCTCCATATCGTCCTCAGAGACAAAGGAGAGGCGCATCTGATCCGGCTGTCTGCCCTTGGCGATGCAGGTAAGGACAAGCTGCTCCGTCCGGAAACCGTCATGCAGCGTGATCGTCGCGTAATTTTTCCCGCGGTGCATCTGCAGCGGATCAATCTGAAAATCAAACTCCGCATGTTTTCCGATAAAATCAGACATCTGAAGGCGGTTCCTTTCAAGATGAATAAAGGACTCCGCGCAGGAAATCCGGATATCACAGTATCCCCATTCCGATTTGGAGACATCCACCGACGCGTGAATCGCCTTGTCCCGCACCGTATAGGTGCGCTTCGGCTGGCTGACGGAAAAAACACACCGCTTTTTCCTGCCGACAGCGATGAGGAACTCCTCCATCTCATGCGAAGTGCGGCGCTGATACGTAACGGCGCGGTAGAGGAGCGTGTAATACTCCTCATTTTCA
This sequence comes from Clostridiales bacterium, assembly GCA_021203115.1. Classification (GTDB taxonomy): domain Bacteria; phylum Bacillota; class Clostridia; order Lachnospirales; family Lachnospiraceae; genus Eubacterium_I. Next base: position 6,572 of record JAJQBV010000099.1, read on the forward strand.
TGAAAAATATTGCAGAAAAAACGGGAGGAAAAGACTTTCAACGCCTCATCCCAGTTCAGATTGCATAAATTGGTAAAATCATTGATGGTTTTGATCTTTCCGATGGAGGAGGATAGATAGTGACGGCTGATCCGGGCCCGGAACGGGAAAAGATACTCGCCGCAGCTACTGGTCATAACGAAAATGCCCTTCTGGATCTCCCCCTCCGCGATCCGATCACCGGAGAATTCAAAGCGAATCTCCGCCAGTTCAGAGTCAAACTCCTCCGTCAGAATGCGGACATTGGGATGCTCGCAGGTTACAATACCGCGAACCGGCTCATCCGTACTGCTTTTCAGGTGAAAGGAACCCGTGTATGTCTCGTTTTCGATAACAGGAAAGTCAATCTTCTCTTCCGTCAGGATGAGAGACGGGACGTCGTATTCAAATGTACCGCGGATGATATCCTGTATCTTTCGTCGCATAAAGCTCCTCTGTGATCCGTGCTTGCTTTTTACAGATTTACATACTATGATTAGTATATACTTTTTTGCTGAATCTTGCAACGAGGAAAGGAAATAACTGTAAACTT
>JAJQBV010000175.1 GCA_021203115.1 Clostridiales bacterium
TTCTAATATATAGGACATGATCACATGAATATAAATCTTTTTCTTCTTTTTTAAGAGGCATCAGAAGAAATCATTTTTAAATGATTTATTTTAGATAAAAAGTCATTTTTAAGTGATTTATTCTTGACCTCTATCGAATCGCATACTATAATGAATCTTAGAACAGCACAAAGACAGAATACTTTCGAATACGAGGTGCACAGCATGGAACGAATTATTACCAACGAATTACTGACATGGAAAAATACACAGAAAAACCGCCTTCCACTGGTGCTCTATGGCGCGAGGCAGGTTGGGAAGACCTATACTCTTCTTCATTTCGGCAGGGAGTATTATAAAAATACAGTCTATGTGAACTTTGAACGAATGCCTGTCATCTCTGAGTTTTTCGGCGGGGATCTGAACCCAGACCGCATTATACGTTTTTTAGAGGAATACTTTTCGGATACCATCATTCCGGGACAGACTTTGCTGATTTTTGATGAGATACAATCCTGCGAGAGAGCACTGACTTCTCTGAAGTATTTTGCAGAGGAAGCGCCCGAATATCATGTGGCGGCAGCAGGAAGCCTTCTGGGTGTAGCAATACACAGAGAACAGTATTCTTTTCCGGTGGGGAAAGTCCTTTTAAAAACGATGTACCCTCTCCGGTTTGACGAGTTTTTGGTTGCCACAGGAAACAGGCATCTTGTGTCACTCATCCGGGAACATTTTGAAACCATGCGCGAAATGCCGGATCAGACACACAAATAAGTGATGCAATGGCTCAGAAGGTATCTTTTTGTGGGCGGAATGCCGGCGGCTGTGAAAAAATATCTGGAGGAAGATTCTCTGATTAACATTCCGGAACTACAGACCATGATTCTGAGCGCGTACACTGCTGACATGGCAAAATATTCCACCGCCAGCGAATGCACAAAGATACAAAATGCTTTCCGCTCTCTCCCTGCACAACTCGCGAAGGATAACAAAAAATTTCAATATAAACTGATTCGTAAGGGAGCTACAGCCGGTCTGTTCGGAGAATCTATATCCTGGCTGGTAATGTCCGGCATTGTCCTGGAATGTAACCGTGTTACCCGAGGCGAAGTACCGCTTGCCGTCACACAGGATTTATCCTCTTTCAAATTATACATGTCTGACGTTGGCCTTCTCTCAGCTGCCTCAGGTATTATGCCGGAAAACATAATTCGCCAGGAATTATCAGATGTTTTTAAAGGCGCATTGGCAGAAAATTATGTTGCACAGACACTTGCCGCATGCGGTCATAAACTTTTTTACTGGACTTCCGATTCTCCGGCAGCCGAAGTTGATTTTCTTCTGCAAAAAGAAGGGCGCGTAATTCCGGCAGAAGTAAAATATGATGTAAATGTCCACGCAAAAAGTATGCGCCATTTTTCTAACATGTACCATCCGGCGCAAATGATCCGGATATCCGCTCGGAATTTCGGACAGGATGAACATGGTATGCGGTCTATTCCATTATATGCAGCCTTCTGTATTTAGTGGACCGTATTGTATAAAGAATTTTTTTTAAAATTGTCACACAATAAGATATCCGAAGGAGAATTCCACCTATGTATGAACAGGATTATATCATGCGTTATATCAAAGAAATGGTACGCGCCTTGCTAAAACTACTGTTCCATATTGATACGGCATCCCAGATGCAGGAACGAATGGACGAGAAAATGATTCAGATTTATGAACATCTGACAGGTCTCATCGACAAAGGGGACATCAACACAGCCGAAAACCAGCTTTATGAACTTATTGATACCGGAGATCCGGATGGTCTGAAACTGGCTTTACTCTTTTTCGACTATCTCAATGAAAAATCAGATGACTTCCTGGAAAGCAACGGTTTCACACGGAATGAAATCCGGGATGATCTGGACAGTATCGTCTCCGGATATGGCTACAATGGGTTTGTGAACGCGTTTTTTTAATTTCTCCTGTTTCCACCGCCAAAGATGAGGATCAAACGCAAAAGCTGCAGGATCATGGAAGCCGCACTCGCAACATATGTCATAGCGGCTGCGCGAAGAACTTTCTGTGTATCATGGATTTCCCGGCCCCCGAGGATCCCGGTCTTTTCCAGTTCGCCAAATGCCCGGTGTGATGCGTTGAATTCCACAGGAAGCGTCACAAGCTGGAAGAGGACTGCCAACGAAAAAAGCAGGATGCCGATCTGGCACAGGACACTTCCGGCGCCGCCAAAAATCAGCCCGATGATCAGCACCGGCCACGCGAGGCGGGAGCCAAAGTTTGCAGCCGGGACAAAAGCACTGCGGATCCGCAATGGCGCGTATCCGACATCATGCTGGATTGCGTGCCCGCACTCGTGTGCCGCAACGCCGATTGCAGCGACGGATGTGCTGTTATATACACTGTCAGACAACGCCAGCGTCTTTTTGCGCGGATCGTAATGATCTGTTAAGTTTCCCCGGATGTGCGTGATCTGCACATCATAAATTCCTGCGTTATTCAATATACTTTGGGCAGCCTGCGCACCGGTCATCCCCGAAAAGCTCCGCACCCTGGAGAACTTCCGGAAAGTACGGTTCATTCTTGCAGATGCGATCAGGCAGATGACTGCACCGATAATCAGCAGGAGGTATGTCCAATAATATCCGTAACTGTAATAGCCATAGTTGTAATACATTACATCACTTCTTTCTGAGAAATCTTTTTTATCTCTTCGTTTTCATTATATAGTATTTTTCCCAAAAATCAAGCATATATCTTTCCATTGCCTGTACTTGTCTGCCATTCCGAAATATGCTATAATCCAAAAATGTCGGGTTAACCCGAAAATGTGAGTTACGGAGGATCAGGCGAAATGGATTGCCGGGATCAGAATATAGATTACGATGAGATTGATATCACGCTCCCCGCACCGGAGGAGGAGCCGTACCGCCAGTATTATTATATTGCAAAGGCCCGTTGTTATCTGCGCCGGATGGAGAGCGAGGCCGGTCGGAAGCTGACCTTTTGCGTTCAGACCTTCGGCTGTCAGATGAACGCGCGGGACTCCGAGAAGCTTTGCGGCATTCTGCGTGCCATCGGCTATGCGGAGCAGGAGAGTGAGGAGGGTGCGGATTTTGTGCTCTACAACACCTGCACGGTCCGGGAGAATGCCAACAACAAGGTTTACGGCAGGCTGGGATATCTGCATGGGTATAAAAAGAAAAATCCCCATATGCTCATCGCCCTCTGCGGCTGTATGATGCAGGAGGAGAAGGTGGTTGCGAAGATCAGGAAAAGCTATCCCTTTGTGGATCTGGTTTTCGGCACCCACAATATTTTTAAGTTTGCGGAGCTTTTTGTGCAGACCTGTGAGCAGTCCTCCATGGTGGTGGATATCTGGGAGGGTACAACGCAGATCGTGGAGCAGCTTCCGAATGAGCGAAAATATCCGTTTAAGAGCGGGGTCAATATCATGTTCGGCTGCAACAATTTCTGCAGCTACTGCATTGTGCCCTATGTGCGCGGCAGGGAGCGTAGCCGCAGGCCGGAGGAGATCATGGACGAGATCCGTCGGTTTGTGGACGACGGTGTGATCGAGGTGATGCTTCTCGGTCAGAATGTCAATTCCTATGGGAAGAATTTGGAAACGCCGGTTTCCTTTGCGGAGCTTTTGTCGGAGATTGATCAGATCGAGGGGCTGGAGCGGATTCGGTTTATGACCTCTCATCCCAAGGATCTCTCCGATGAGCTGATTGAGGTGATGGCGGGATCCAAGAAGATCTGCCGACACCTGCATTTGCCGCTGCAGTCGGGCAGCAGCCGCCTTTTAAAGATTATGAACCGTCATTACACGAAGGAGCATTATCTGGAACTGATGGATAAAATACGGGCAGCCATGCCGGACATTGCCCTCACCACGGATATTATTGTCGGATTCCCCGGTGAGACGGAGGAGGATTTCGAGGAGACCATGGATGTGGTGCGCAGAGTGCAGTATGACAGCGCATTCACGTTTATCTACTCAAAGCGAACCGGGACACCGGCCGCCTCCATGGAGGATCAGGTTCCGGAGGATGTGGTAAAGCAACGGTTTGACCGTTTATTAAAGGAGATCCAGAACATCGCCGCGAAGAAGGCGGATGCGCTGACCGGACAGACGATGGAGGTGCTGGTGGAGAGCATCAATCATCAGGATCCGGCGCTGGTGACCGGACGTCTGAGCAATAACTTCGTCGTTCACCTGCCGGGAGACGAGAGCCTGATCGGCAAAATCGTGAAGGTAAGGCTGGACGAGTATAAGGGATTCTATTACTATGGGAATTTGGTATGAAAGTGGAGAGCAATCGGCTTTCATATTGTATAGGACACACACATGGAACAAAAACCCGGAAAAAGAGAAATAGTTTTTCTCATAATGATCTTTCTCCTTATCCTTGCGGTCTGGCTTGGCTATCGTTTCATGAAAGCAGGCGCCGATACCGGCGGCAAAGTCCGGATTACGGTGGACGGCGAGGAATACGGCGTTTATAATATGTATGAGGATCAGGAGATCCCGATTGAGATTAACGGCGAGGTAACCAACACCCTGATTATCGTAAACGGGGAGGCCGATATGATCGAGGCCAACTGCCCGGATCAGATCTGTGTGAATATGGATCCGATCTCTGCGGAGGGTGAGACGATCATCTGTCTGCCGAATAAGATCGTGGCGGAGGTCATCGAGTCAGAGGAGGAGTCAGAGGTTGATGTAATCGCGCAGTAATTTTGCCGGGGACAGGCAATAAGAGCAGTAAGAATTCGGCATAAATATTGACAGGGATGAAGAAAGAGTCGGAATAAATTATGTATGCTTACATCAGGGGAACCCTTGAGGAGGTTCGGGAAGATTATATTGTCGTAGAGAACAACGGAATCGGGTATCAGATATCGGTTCCGATGCGGATTCTGGAGGAACTGCCGGAAAGAGGCGCGGAGGTGAAAATTTATACCTACCTGTATGTGCGGGAGGATATCTTTTCTCTCTTCGGATTTTCCACGCAGGACGAGCTTGCCATGTTCCGCCTGCTGCTCAATGTCTCGGGCATCGGGCCAAAGGGGGCGCTCGGCATCCTGTCGGCGCTGTCGGTCAACGAGATCCGTTTTGCTGTGGTGAGCGAGGATATCAAGACGATCACGAAGGCGCCGGGTATCGGGAAAAAGGGCGCGCAGCGCCTGATCATTGAATTAAAGGACAAGATCAGTCTCGAGGATGCTTACGAGTCTGCATTGGAGGATGGTCTGCAGGAGGTTCCGGAGACGATGCAGATTGTGAAAAAAGAGGCCATGGAGGCGTTGGTGGCGCTGGGCTACAGCTCGGCGGATGCGGCGAAGGCACTGTCCGGGATCGAGATTTCCGACGATTCGGATGTGGAGACAGTGCTGCGGATGGCGCTGCGCAGCATGGCTCTATTATAATGCCACAGGAGATAACATACAGGAGCAGGTAAATGGAAAAACGAACAATTTCCACGCAGATTCAGGAAGAAGACATAAAACTGGAGCCGAGCCTCCGCCCGAGGACGCTCGACGAGTACATCGGGCAGGAGCAGATCAAGGACAGCCTGCGCGTCTACATTGAGGCGGCGAAGCAGCGGGGAGAGGCGCTCGACCATGTCCTTTTCTACGGCCCTCCCGGTCTGGGGAAGACGACGCTCTCCGGCATCATTGCCAACGAGATGGGTGTCCATATGAAGGTGACCTCCGGCCCGGCCATCGCCAAGCCCGGCGAGATGACGTCTATTCTGAGCAACCTTCAGGAAAATGACCTTCTCTTTGTGGATGAGATTCACCGCCTGAATCGTCAGGTGGAGGAGGTGCTCTACCCGGCCATGGAGGATTACGCGATCGATATTATGATCGGGAAGGGCTCCAGCGCGCGGTCCATCCGTCTGGATCTGCCGAAGTTTACGCTGGTGGGTGCGACCACCCGCGCCGGTCTCCTGACGGCACCGTTGCGGGACCGCTTCGGTGTGGTTCAGCATCTGGAGTTTTACACTGTGAATGAGCTTCAGACGATCATCCTGCAGTCGGCGAAAAAACTGAATGTGAAGATTGAGACAGAGGGGGCGCACGAGCTCGCACGGCGTTCGCGGGGGACGCCCCGGCTGGCGAACCGCCTGTTAAAGCGGGTTCGCGATTTCGCGCAGGTAAAATATGACGGGGTGATCACGAAGGATGTGGCTTCCTTTGCGTTGGATTTGCTGGAAGTGGATAGCTGCGGTCTGGATAAAAACGACCGTATGATAATGCTGACGATTCTGCAGAAATTCGGCGGCGGGCCGGTGGGTCTGGACACGCTGGCGGCCGCAATCGGAGAGGATGCCGGCACCATTGAGGATGTGTACGAGCCCTACCTCGTCAAAAACGGTTTTATCAACCGCACGCCGAAGGGGCGCGTGGCGACCGAACAGGCGTATGTCCATTTCGGGATTATTCCCGCATAGAGAGAGCGAATACAGCATAAGAGAAAAAGGAGATCATTATGGATAACAAGACCATTCAGGTAAAGCTGGCGGAATACAAAGGAATCGAAGTCCGAAAACGCGAGGTTACCGTGACAGAGCAGGAGATTTTGTCCGAGATGGAGCGCGCCCGCACCTACGCCTCCACGACGGAGGACAAATCGGACGGCTCTGCCGTTATGGGCGATCAGGCCGTGATTGATTTTGTCGGATACATTGACGATACACCGTTTGAGGGCGGCGACGGGCAGGATTTCCCGCTGACGCTGGGATCCAATACCTTTATTCCCGGATTTGAGGAGCAGCTGGACGGCGCGAAGGTGGGCGATCAGGTGGATGTGCGGGTTTCCTTTCCGGAGAATTACCATGCGAAGGAGTATGCCGGCAGGGAGGCTGTTTTTAAGGTGACGGTCAAATCGCTCCGCGCTACGCTGGTTCCGGAACTCTCGGACGAGGTGGTTGCCCGGATTTCTCCCTGCAGGACAGTGGAAGAATTCCGGGGCTATGTGGAGAAACAGATCCGGGATTACAAAGCGGACCAGATTCTTCAGGAAAAAGAGAATGAGGCGCTGACGTAAGTGGTGGAGGGATCGGAGTTCAATGTCCCTCAGGAGCTTGTTGTGGAGCGGGCGGCGATTTTGAAAAATAATCTGCTCTTGCAGCTGCAGAA
>JAJQBV010000034.1 GCA_021203115.1 Clostridiales bacterium
GGAACAGCAGGAGACGTTTCTGCATGTACTGGAGCATGAAGCCCCGGAGCGCTCGGCAATTTTAAAGATCGAAGCCGCAGACTGTGCGGATCGCGATTTTGATTCTTTTGACATCATTGAGAGCGAGCGGGAGACGGGGGATATTTTTGTCTCGCCGGACATAGCCACCTGCCCGAAGTGCAGGCAGGAGCTTTTCGACCCGGCGAACCGCCGGTATATGCATCCGTTTATCAACTGTACCGCCTGCGGGCCGCGGCTGACGATACTGGATGCCATGCCCTATGACCGGGAACGGACCAGTATGAAGGAATTCCCCATGTGTCCGGCGTGTGAGTTTGAATACACGCACGCCGAGACCCAGCGCTATGACGCGCAGCCGGTCTGTTGCAATGACTGCGGGCCGGAGGTCTATCTGACCGGCAGTTCAATACGGGGGCGGGAGGCCATCACGGCGGCCCGCAGAGCCATCGCGGACGGAAAGATCGTCGCGGTCAAGGGCATCGGAGGGTTTCATCTTTGCTGCAACGCGACAAATGAGGCGGCGGTGAGCCGCCTGCGGCAGTTAAAACACCGCCCGGCCAAACCGTTTGCCGTGATGATGAAAAATCTTTCTGCCGTCCACCGGCAATGTGAGGTATCGGAGAGAGAGGAGGAAGTGCTCGATGGGCACGCGAAGCCTATCATTCTTCTGAAGAAAAAACCGGGAAACCATCTGGCGCCCTCCGTTGCCCCGGACAATCCGAATGTCGGTGTGATGCTTCCCTACGCGCCGGTGCAGATGCTGTTGTTTACTTACAACGACGGATTTGAGATGCCAACCGATTCTTTTGTCATGACCAGCGGAAATGTATCGGGGGCACCGATTTGCCGGACGGATGAGGACGCCTTGCGGGAGATCGGCGGATTTTGTGACCTGATTCTTTCCCATAATCGCAAGATTCGGCTTCGCGCGGACGATTCCGTGATGGGGTTTTACGAGGGGGAGCCGTATATGATCCGCCGTTCCAGAGGCTACGCGCCGCTTCCGGTCATGATGGATTTCTCCGCGGATGAGGTGCGGTTGGATGATACTTGTAAATCATGGACGGGACAGGTGCTGGCGGTCGGCGGAGAACTGAAAAACACCTTCTGCATCGGAAAGGACCGGCTTTTCTATCCCTCCCCCTATGTGGGGGACATGGGCGACGCGCGGACGGTGCAAGCGTTGACGGAGTCCGTCGCGCGGATGGAAGAGCTGCTGGAGGCGAAGCCGGAGCTTGTGGTCTGCGATCTCCATCCGAGCTACAACACGACGGCGGTGGCGGAGTCCGTCGGACTGCCGCTGCTGAAGATTCAGCACCACTATGCGCACATCCTGTCCTGCATGGCAGAGAACAGCCTGCCGCCGGATACGAAAGTGATCGGCGTCTCCTTCGACGGAACCGGATACGGAACGGACGGGACGATCTGGGGCGGGGAACTGCTGACGGCAGATTACCTCGGATTTGAGCGGGCCGGCAGCATCCGGCCGTTTCTTCAGATCGGCGGGGATGCGTCGGCGCGGGAGGGCTGGCGGATCGCAGTTTCCATGATCAATGTCCTGTATCCGGATGACGCGGCACAGATCGTGAAAAAGCTGGATCTGTGCGATGAACCGACCCGAAAGCTCAGTGCGCAGATGGCAGCGCGGCGAATCAATGCCGTGGAGTCCACCAGCGCCGGGCGGCTCTTTGACGCGGTCAGCGCGATACTGGGGATCCGGAAAGCGTCGTCGTTTGAGGGGGAGGCATCCACGACCCTCCAGTTTCGGGCGGAGGCGTATCTGAATTCAAAAACAGAAAGGCCGGAAACCGATAAGAAAGAAACAGACCGGTTATTTTTTACGGAAATACAAAGCGATGAGTCAAAAGACAGAATTTTCCTGCCGACGGATGAGCTGGTGCGTTTTCTCATCGATGGAAAGCTTCGCGGAGAGGACACCTGCCGGCTGGCATATTTTTTCCATGAGAACCTCGCAGCGCAGATTGCGGCCGGGTGCCGGAATATTTCCGAAAAAACGGGTATCAAAGCCTGCGCGTTGAGCGGCGGAGTTTTTCAGAATCAGCTCTTGTTAAAACTCTGTGAGACCGGCCTTTCGGATGCGGGGCTGACTGTGTACCGGCATCGGTTGATACCGCCGAACGACGGCGGGCTGGCGCTGGGGCAGGCGGCAGCGGGGATGGCAAGGTTAAACGCCGTTTCAAAAAATGAAAATATGTAAGCGATTTGAAATACAGATGATTGTGCAAAAGGAGGAAGACAAATATGTGTGTCGGATTATCGGCGAGAGTGGTGGGAATCAAGGACGGAATGGCGCTGGTGGATGCTTCCGGTGCAAAGCGCGAGGTGTCCGCGCAGCTTCTGGATGATCTGGAACCGGGAGATTATGTCATGGTTCACGCCGGGGTTGCGATCGCGAAGATCGACGGGGACGATGATGACGAAACGGATGCCGTCATCGGCCTGCTGTAGAGGGAAGAGGCAGAAATAAGATGGACAATACAATCAAAAAAGCACGGGATATTATCGAGAACTACAACGGACCGAAGCTGCGGATTATGGAGGTTTGCGGCACGCACACGCACGAGATATTCCGTCTCGGAATACGGAACATCCTGCCGGAGACGATCGAGCTGATCTCCGGGCCGGGATGTCCGGTTTGTGTGACGCCGGTCGGATATATCGACGAGGCGGTTATGCTTGCGCAGGAAAAAGGGTGTGCAATCTGTACGTTCGGGGATTTGATCCGGGTTCCCGGAACGAAAGAAAGTCTGGCCGGGGCGAGAGCCGAGGGGGCAGAGATCAAAATAGTCTATACGCCGCTGGATGCGGTGACGTTTGCGGGGGAAAATCCGGAGAAACAGGTAGTTTTTCTGTCAGTGGGCTTTGAAACCACCACGCCGTCTGCCTGCCTGGCGGTTCAGAAGGCGGCGGAGCAGAGCTTAAAGAATTTCTCTATTCTGACGGCGAACAAGACCATGCCGAACGCCTATCAGGCACTGAAGGGAAGCGCGGACGCGTTCCTCTATCCGGGGCATGTCAACGCGATTACGGGGGAGGCGGACTGCCGCAGGTTGATGGAGGAGGGCGTCTCCGGCGTGATCGCCGGATTCACGGCAAAAGAGCTGCTGACTGCGCTTGCCGTCATCATCGAGAAGTCCAAAACGGGAGAGCCGTTTTTTGTAAACTGTTATCCGAGAGTGGTGCGGCCGGAGGGCAATCCCGCCGGAAGAGCGGTTATACAGGATGTGATGGAGCCCTGCGACTCGGAGTGGCGCGGGCTGGGTGTGATACCGGGTTCCGGCTTGCGTCTGCGGGATGCTTATTGGGATTATGACGCCCGGATCAAATATGATCTCCCGGAGATTCACGGGAAGCCGAACCCGGCGTGCCGCTGCGGCGATGTGCTGCAGGGGAAATGCAAACCGTCAGACTGCGGACTGTTCGGGAAGGTCTGCACCCCGCAGCACCCGGTCGGGGCATGCATGGTCTCCAATGAGGGGAGCTGTTCCGCGTACTTTTCTTATGATTACAGACAGCAGGAGGCAGAATATTATGGAAAATAATAAAAAAGTGACGCTTGCGCACGGCGCGGGCGGCCGTCAGACAGCAGAGCTGATACGGGAGGTGTTCGCGGCACACTTTTCCAATCCGGAGTTTACGGCGGACGATGCCGCTGTGCTGGATGTGGGGAGCGGGAAGATCGCTATGTCAACGGACGGGTTTATCGTCTCACCCTATCGCTTTAACGGCGGAAACATCGGGAAACTGAGCATCTGCGGGACGGTCAACGACCTTGCCTGTATGGGTGCTCGTCCCCTGTATCTGACCTGCTCGTTTGTCATAGAGGAGGGATTTCCGATGGATGAGCTGGAAGAGATCGTTGCTTCCATGGAAAAGACGGCGAAGGAGGCCGGTGTAAAAATCGTGGCGGGCGACACGAAAGTGGCCGGTGCGGGTCAGGTGGATCATATTTTTATCACTACTACCGGAATCGGAGCGCTGACCGAAGGCTTTTCCACATCGGGAGCTTTTGCGCGTCCGGGGGATGTGATCCTGGTGACCGGCGATATCGGACGTCACGGGTGCACCATCCTCCTCGCGAGGGAGAACCTCGGCATTGAGGCGGATATAAAGAGTGACTGTGCGCCGTTGTGGGGAACCGTCGAGGCCATGATACAGGGAACCGGAGAGATTCATGTGCTCCGCGATGCCACCCGTGGAGGGGTCGGCACGGTACTCTACGAGATCGCGGCGGAGAGCCATGTGGGAGTGCGCATTGACAGCGCGGCCGTCCCGGTCGATCCGGCTGTCCGCGGTGTCTGCGGCATGCTGGGGCTCGATCCCCTTTATCTGGCAAACGAGGGCACGATGGTCGTCATTGCTCCGAAACCGGAGGCAGAAAAACTTCTTGAAGTATTGAAAAAAGGAACGTATTCGGCAAACGCGGCGATCATCGGCGAGATCATCGATACCCTTCCGGGAAAGGTGATCGTGTCGACGGAGATCGGCGCAGAGACCATGCTCCCGCAGCCGGGCGGAGAGCTGCTGCCGCGGATTTGCTGAGTCGACAACTTTCCGTTGAATTCCTCATAGGTTTGTGATATTTTATATGCGCAGGTGTCGGACCGGCTGTTACCGGCCCGGTGAAAAGGGAAACAGGTGCAAGTCCTGTGCGAACTCGTCACTGTGAACGGTGAACGCAAAGCCCGGCGCACATTTCCGAGCATGTGCGCTGTATGCCACTGAGCGATTGGGAAGGCGGCGATGTGTGGGGATCCGTAAGTCAGGAGACCTGCCTGCATTTATTTCATGCGGGGATTTCCCCGGGGCCACGAGTAACTGGCAGAGTGAAAAGGAGGAATTGAATATGAAGCAGAAACAGATTGTTTTACTGGCAGCCTTGATGACGGCCGGTCTGGTTTTTGCGGGATGCGGCGGCTCGGATGCTGCGACTTCTGCAGAAACGGGGACAAGCGCGGTGGAGGAGCTTTCCTCTGAAGAGATATCCGCGGAGGCGGATCAGGCAGCGGCGGACGAGGTGGCAGCCCTGATTGACGCTATCTATGTACAGGAGAGAACAGAACAAACAGATGAACAGTGCGCGGCAGCGAAAGAGGCATGGGACGCTTTGACGGACGCACAGAAGGAGCTGGTCGAGGGAGAGAACGCGGATCCGGACTATTTCGGAAGGGATACCGGCGATGCGTCGCTCGACGACCCGCGAAATGCGGATGATATCGGGGAGAATGAGATTCTGGTTGTCAGTTTCGGCACATCCTTCAATGACAGCCGCGTCACCGATATCAAGAGTGTGGAGGATGCGCTGGAGGAGGCATATCCGGACTGGTCCGTGCGGAGAGCGTTTACTTCCCAGATCATCATCAACCACATTCAGGCGAGAGACGGGGAGGCCATTGACAATGTCGAACAGACGCTGGAGCGCGCGGTTGCAAACGGCGTGAAGAATCTGGTGGTACAGCCTACGCATCTGATGCACGGTGCGGAGTACGATGAGCTGATCGATACGCTGGCGGAATATGAGGATCAGTTTGAGACCGTGTCTGTCGCGGAGCCGCTTCTCGGCGAGGTCGGAGACGATGCCACTGTCATCAATGAGGATAAGGAAGCGGTCGCGGTCGCAGTTGTCGCTGCGGCGGTTGAGGATGCAGGATACGAGAGTCTGGACGCGATGGCGGAGGACGGTGTTGCCCTTGTCCTGATGGGACACGGCACTTCCCACACGGCGAAGGTTTCCTACAGCCAGATGGCGACCCAGATGAGTGAGCTTGGCTATGACAATGTCTTTATCGGCACGGTGGAAGGCGAGCCGGAAGAGACCGCGTGCGAGACCGTGATGGAGTCTGTCGCGGAAGCGGGATACACCGGAGTGATTCTCCGGCCGTTCATGGTGGTGGCGGGCGATCACGCAAACAACGATATGGCCGGTGAGGATGCGGATTCCTGGCTGAGCATTTTTGCAGACTCCGGACTTTTTGAGACGATCGATACACAGATTGCGGGGCTCGGAAGGATTGAGGCCGTTCAGGATATTTATGTGGAGCACACGGCGGCTGCAATCGAAAATGCAGGTGTGACGGTATCGTCTGATGCTGCCGGTGAGAGTGCTTCGGTGTTGGAGGACGGCGTGTACACGGCGGAATTCAACACGGACAGCAGTATGTTCCATGTCAATGAGGCCTGTGACGGGAAAGGAACGCTGACTGTGGAGAACGGGGAGATGACGCTGCATGTTTCGCTGGTTTCCAAGAACATCGTGAACCTCTATGTCGGACTGGCGGAGGATGCTGAGGCAAATGAGGCGGACTGGCTTCAGCCCACGGAGGATGAGGTGACCTACAGCGACGGCACCACGGAGACCGTGTACGGGTTCGATATCCCGGTTTCCTCACTGGATGAGGAGTTTGATCTGGCGCTCATCGGAACCAAGGGCGTCTGGTATGACCATAAGGTGAGCGTATCTGATCCGGAAGAGGCGGAGTGAGAAGAGGCGTCTTCGTTTGAAGAGGAGAAGCATGAAAAAGAAATGTATAACTTTATTTATGACGATGGCATTTACTGTCACATTGGCCGGATGCGGAAGCTCGGTTTACAGTTCGTCTGACGCCGTGACGATGACGGCGGATGTTTATGACGAAACGGATATGGGCTACGCGGAGGATGCCGTGGCGGAGGAGTACGCGGATTCCTCGGATACGGCCACGGACACAAGGGTTAGTGAATCCGCAGCGGAAGATGTTTCAGACAGCGGCTCTGCGGATGATTCATATGAGCAGAAGCTGATCCGCACCATGAATATGAATGTGGAGACGACGGAGTTTGACGCGCTTATCGGGACTGTGGAGGCACGGGCGGAAGAACTGGGCGGTTATGTGGAAAGTTCAGAGCTTTCTGCTTCATCCTCTGCATATGCTACCCGGTGGGGCAGTATGACAATCCGCATTCCGGCGGACAGTCTGGACGAGTTTGTTTCACTGGTGGGGGAGAATGCCACGGTTACATACACCAGTGAGAGCACGGAGGATGTGACTCTGTCTTATGTTGATCTGGAGAGTCACCTGAC
>JAJQBV010000162.1 GCA_021203115.1 Clostridiales bacterium
TTTGGAAACACGTACTGCACGGCGATATCTGTTATGCGAGGAGGTATTATAAGATGTCAGGTATGAACCACACGGGCTATATCCCGAACGGCGGTCAGACATACTACCCGCCGAAGGATCGCCCCTTTGTCCCGACCGTTCCCTATACACCCTGCCCGAGAGTTGAGGGTGCATGGAATCCGGTCTTTCATCCCAAGTTTGCAAATGAAGGGTTTACGCTCATCGGAGAGCCGGTTGTCGAAGAACTGGCGGGAATCACTCCGGAGATGTTGGACTGGTTCTGGGCAAACATGGAAAAATGTTATTTCCTCTGGGCGCCGGGCGCTCACGCCGGTTTTGCATGGGATCCCTCTCCGGCTGAGGTCGGATATGTCGGCTCCTCTGAGCTGATCTATGAGTTTGATCTGGAGACACCGGGGCGGATGACACGGCAGTCCATGGAAAATTACCCGTTTACCGAGTGCTATGAGCATTGCTGGCTCTCTAACCGCCCGTTCCGCGGCGGCGGCGAAAATGACCGGATGTGGCTGATCCACATGTATCGGCCCATTCCCGGCGGCTGCGAGTGGGTAACCGCACGTTTTATCAAGAAGGAGTTCCTTGAGGCTTTTGTCAAAGGAATGGAGGAGGTCAAGTGCCCTCCGGATCATGCTCTGTATGAATCCGCGCGCTTTAAGGATTTCCTGCCGCAGATGTATGCTCTCTGGAAAGATCATCCGGATCCGTACCAGAATGTTCATTTTGATCTGCGCACAAAGAAAAACGAGGATGGGACGTGGTCGCACATCTGCGATAACCTCCCGCCGCATCTCAAAAAATAACACGATAAGATTAAGAAAGAAATTATTATGGAAGCACTACAGATTATTGTATCAGTTTTAATGTTTGTCGTCCTTCTGGTCGCCATACAGAAAAAATTCCATCCTGTCACGGTCCTTCTGGCCGTCGGCGTCGTGGCGCTGTTTTTCTGGGGCGGCATCACACAGGTCACCGGAGCGGAGACATCCAGCGGAAACTACTGGCTGGACGCCTTTGAGGTCTTCAGTGAATCTGCCCTGACCTACATATCCAGTACCGGTCTGACGGTTATGACCGTTCTGGGCTATGTGGCCTTTAGATCATCTGCACGCAACCGATATGTTTGCGTACTATATTTCCACACCTCTGAAAAAGGTGAAAAACCCGTATATCGTCGGTATGCTGGTTATCGTGATCGGCTTCATCTTTGTATGTGCCCTTCCCTCCGGTGTGTCGAACGTAGTTCTGCTGTTTGGTATCATTTATCCCATCATGAGGTCCGTCGGACTGTCCAAACGCTCCGCAATCTCTGCCATCACCATTGGCTGCGCGATTTGCGGTTACATTGGACCGGCCAACGCGGTCAGCGGTTTGGTGATCACCCAGTTGGGCGATGCAACGACCATGGGAGATCTGTTTGTTACGGCTCTTCCGTACATTGCCATTTACATGGTCGTCGCCCTCATTGTTTACTTTTTCACCGCGCGTTTCTTTGATAAAAGAGAAGCTGCCAATCTCAAGGATGCGGATCCGGAAGAGCTCAAGGAATTTGATATGAGTCAGGTCACACGGCCGAAATGGTACTCTGTCTTCCCACTCCTCCCGCTGATTTTTGTTCTGATCTTCAGCAGTCTGATTCCGGGAACAGCGACCATGTCCGTTGTCGGCGCAACCTTTATGTCCTTTGTGATTGTGTTCATTATTGAGCTGATCCAGATGCGCCAGGCGCATGAGACATTTGCGGAAGCTGCCATTTTCTACAAAGGCATGGGCTCCGCATTCGGCACCGCGACCATCGTCGGCGTGGCGGGAACTCTGTTCTCCACAGCGCTCACACTGGTCGGAGGCATTAACCTGCTTGCAGTAAAATTCACCTCCCTGCCGAATATGTCCATCGCAGTGGTACTTGTTGTATTCACCATCCTGCATGCGGTCATGTTCTTTATCACCGGAAGCGGCCTGACCTGCATCTTTACATTGATGCCGATCTTTTATTCAATCCTGACGGCTGCCGGGCGTGAAGATCTGCTTGTACCGGCCTGCGTCTGCATCCTGCTGGTCTCCCAGAGTATCGGGCAGGCCTGCACGCCGGTCAGTGCGGCCACTCTGTTTATCAGCGGCGCTACGAATGAAGCGCCTACAACCGTTGCAAAACGGAATGCACTTCCTGCTATCTGCGGCGGTGTAGTGACTCTGATTGCAATTATGATTTTCCTGGTATAATCTGATACCGGGGCTTGCGAAGATACCGCCGGCCGAAATGGTCGGCGGTATTGCAATATTCTATAAAGATGAAAGGACGCACAGATTATGTTAAAAAAAGACACCTCCTGGGTATCGCGGCGGCATCTTACAATCACAATCTATGCCGGAATTCTCTTTCTGATATGCGCGTGTGTCAATGCGGGAATGACCAATACAATCCTTCCTGCCATGTGTGAACTCCGGGGATGGAATTATGCGGACGCACTTCCGTTTATGAGTTATGGCGGGTATATCGGGGCAGTTGCCTCTCTGCTGTTTGGTCAGCTTGTAGTAAAGTTCGGGCCGAAGCCGGTCATTGTAGTTGGCCTGATTCTTGGCGGTGTTTCTCTTGCATTGTATGGTTCCACCGGTTCCTTCATTGTATTTGTCCTTGCGATTATCGGAAACCGTGTTTTTTCGTGCGCATATCAGCAGGCGGGTTGTACGGCACTGCTCAACAACTGGTTCCCAAGGAAAAAGGGCATTGTCCTCGGATGGGCTACGATGGGCATCATCCTCTCCGATATCATCTGGTCTCCCTATATTCCGAAGGCCATTTCTGCGATCGGTGCGGCTCCCACGCTCCTTCTCGTCAGTCTGTTTTTCTTCCTGTTGGCTCTGTTTACCGTTTTTCGTGTCAAAAGTATTCCGGAGGAAGCGGGCTGCTATCCCGACAATGATCAGTCCGGTATGGAAAGTCTGGAGAAAAACCGGCAGACCATGAGCAAATATAAGAGCAAATTTACCTGGAAAAAGCTGCTGTGTACACGTCAGACGTGGCAGATCGGCATCACATGGGGACTCCTGTGGATGATCGCAGTTGCATTTGTCAGTCAGCTTGTCAGTCGGTGCATCTCCATCGGTTATGAGTCGACGTTTGCCGTCCGGGTTCTTCAGGTCGCCTCAGCAATTGGCCTCTGCGGAAGCTGGCTTTTCGGTTTTATCGACAATCGGTTCGGCACAAAGACATCATCCAGTATTTACGCGATCGCCATTGCGATATTTTTTGGTCTTGGTTTGTTGCAGCCGAAAGGGCATATTTTTGTCTGGATTAGCTGCTGCGGTATGATGGCGTGTGTGGGAGGAATCGCAAATTTAGCTCCCTCCATGGTCGGGACCGTATTCGGGCGATGGGATTTTGCAGCAGCCAACCGGCTGATCTCTCCCATTATTATGGCTGTCAGTTCCTCGGCTTTCCTTCTGGCCTCAATCTTCCTTAAATCCTCATGGGGTTATAACGGAATGTATGTCGCATGTGCAGTGATCGCTCTTCTCTGTCTGGTATCCGTCCGTCTCATGGGCAATAAAATGATCGGAGCAACCGATCAGGAAGTGAATGAAGTCATCTGAGCAGAGAGTTGAGATATCTGAATAGATTGTATTACGTTTTGAAAAGCGGGAGCCGTTGCAAGCTCCCGCTTTTTATGTTATGATGCGTAGGAAATTTTTTGATTGAAAGACAAAACATGCAAACTACGAGGTGGTATCGCAATGAAAAAAATATTTATCGACGGCAGCGAGGGAACAACCGGGCTGCGCATTTTTGAGCGATTTGAAAAGAGAAACGACATTGAACTGCTGAAAATTCCTTCGGAATCGCGAAAGGATCCGGCGGTAATCAAACAATTTATCCATGATTCGGATGTCACCTTTCTCTGCCTGCCGAATGCGGCGGCACGGGAGGCCGTATCCATGGCGGCGGACGAGGACGTGATTCTCATAGACACCTCCACCGCGCATCGCACAGAGCCCGGCTGGGCTTACGGCTACCCGGAGCTCTCGCCCGCACATCGCGCAGCCATTCGGAACGGGAAACGCATCGCCGTTCCCGGCTGCCACGCCACCGGCTTCATCACGCTGGTATATCCGATGATTGCAAACGGCATTCTGCCGGCCGATTATCCGGTTTCCAGTTTTTCCCTGACCGGCTACAGCGGCGGCGGGAAGAAAATGATCGCCGAGTATGAGGGGGATTCCCGCAGCGGCGAGCTGCTGTCTCCCCGGCAGTACGGGCTTTCCCAGATGCACAAGCACTTAAAGGAGATGAAGGCCGTGACCGGGCTTGTCCGGGAGCCGCTGTTTTCCCCCATCGTGGCGGATTACTACAGCGGGATGCTGGTCTCCGTTCCGCTGTATACCAAATTGCTAAACGGGAACCAGACGCCGGAGTCGATTCGCGCCATGTTTGCCGAGCATTTTGCCGGCGAACCGTTTGTCCGGGTCATGCCGCTGGGCGCGGAGGCTGAGAGCCGAAATTTCCTTGGCAGCAATAACTGCTCCGGTTGGGACGGAATCGAAATCTTCGTCACCGGGAACGAGGAACGCGTGCTTTTGTCTTCCCGCTTTGACAATCTCGGCAAAGGGGCATCCGGCGCAGCCATCCAGTGCCTGAACATCGTCCTTGGCTGTGACGAGGCAACCGGACTGAACTTATAGGAACCCGCCCGCTTGTATTGTACGCTGTTTTTCAGAGAAAACGAAAATATGAAAAAACAGTTGACGAAGACCTGCTTCTATGTTATAGTAAACTGACGTTGGAAACAGGTCTTTTTTTTATGCCTAAAAATGAAAACGGGTAAGTGCAAAAATATAATTGGAGGTGGAAGTTGTGCGCATCAAGATAACCCTCGCATGCACAGAGTGCAAGCAGCGTAATTACAATCTGACGAAGGATAAAAAGGCTCATCCCGAGCGGATGGAAGTAAACAAGTATTGCAAATTCTGCAGAAAGCATACCTTGCACAAAGAAACCAGGTAGTTTCGGCACAGCTAAAGGAGTAAGAAATGGGAGAGATCAAAAAGAGCGAGACTTCCAGAGGAAGTTGGTTTAAGGGTCTTCAGGCAGAGTTCCGCAAGATCAAGTGGCCGGACAGACAGTCTCTTGTAAGACAGACGATCGCAGTCATTATTGTCTCCGTTGTTGTGGGTGCCATTATTGCTGTTCTGGATATGGGAATTCAGTATGGGATCGATTTCCTGGTAAATCTATAAGGAAGGCAAGGGTGAGTGTATGGCAGAGGCGAACTGGTATGTAGTTCACACTTATTCCGGTTATGAGAATAAGGTAAAGGCTGACATTGAGAAAACCATTGAAAACCGGCATCTGGAGGAGCAGATTCTTGAAGTCCGCATTCCGATGGAGGAAGTGGTTGAGATCAAAAACGGAGCCCGAAAACAGGTTCAGAAAAAACTGTTCCCCGGATATGTGCTCATTAATATGTTTATGAACGACGACACCTGGTATGTCGTCCGGAATACCAGAGGCGTGACCGGATTTGTCGGTCCGGGATCCAAGCCGGTGCCCCTGACGGAGAATGAGATGAGACCGCTGGGGATCCAGCCGGAGAATTATGTCTACGATTTCGGGGTTGGCGATATGGTATCCGTCATCAGCGGTGTCTGGAAGGATACGGTCGGTGTGATCCGGTCGCTGAATGAGAAGAAACAGACCGTGACGATCAATGTTGAGCTCTTCGGCCGTGAGACGCCGGTTGAGATAAGTTTTGCAGAAATACAGAAACAGTAACCGTTTGTAAAGGAGCGGTTATAGTATAAAGGAGGCATTTCAAATGGCAAAGAAAGTAACAGGTTATATCAAATTACAGATTCCTGCCGGAAAAGCAACACCTGCTCCGCCGGTCGGACCTGCGCTTGGACAGCACGGTGTAAATATCGTCGAGTTTACCAAGCAGTTTAACGCCCGGACAGCGGATCAGGGAGATCTGATCATTCCGGTTGTGATTACCGTGTATGCGGACAGAAGCTTCAGCTTCATCACCAAGACTCCGCCGGCAGCGGTTCTGATCAAGAAGGCATGCGGCATCAAGTCCGGATCCGGCACACCGAACAAGACAAAGGTGGCGTCGATCACAAAGGCGCAGATTCAGGAGATTGCAGAGCTGAAGATGCCCGATCTGAATGCGGGTTCTTTGGAGGCGGCCATGAGCATGATCGAGGGAACCGCAAAGAGCATGGGTGTTACCGTAGCAGAGTAATTTTTAATTATACTATATTAAGGTGGGAGGGGCCTCTCCCGTTTTACCACAGGAGGTTTATTTCATGAAAAGAGGAAAAAGATATGTCGACTGTTCCAAGAAGGTCGACAGGGCAGTTCAGTATGACACGGAAGATGCGATTCGCATCGTAAAAGAGAACGCGACCGCTAAGTTTGACGAGACCATCGAGGTTCACCTTCGCACGGGGTGCGACGGACGGCATGCGGATCAGCAGATTCGCGGAGCGGTGGTGCTTCCACACGGTACCGGAAAGAGCGTGAAGATTCTGGTGTTCGCCAAGGGCACGAAGGTTGACGAGGCTCTGGCGGCAGGCGCGGATTATGCGGGCGGAGATGAGTTCATCCCCCGGATCCAGAAAGAGGGTTGGCTGGATTTCGATAAGGTTGTCGCGACTCCGGATATGATGGGCGTTGTAGGCCGTCTCGGACGTATCCTCGGACCGAAAGGTCTGATGCCGAACCCGAAAGCGGGCACGGTTACGATGGATGTGGCCAAGGCGATTAACGAGCTGAAAGCCGGTAAGATCGAGTACAGACTGGACAAGACCAATATTATCCATGTGCCAATTGGAAAAGCATCCTTTACAGAAGAGCAGCTGGCGGAGAATTTCCGCACACTGATGGACGCCATCATCAAGGCGAGACCGAGTGCAGTGAAGGGCCAGTTCCTGCGGAGTGTTGTCATAACCTCCACCATGGGACCGGGCGTGAAGCTGAACGTAGCGAAGCTGCAGTAGTTACTGCTCGCAGCGGATCGGTTTTACAAAAAGAATTGCCGCGCATTGTTGACATCTGAAAATGAAGATGATACAAT
>JAJQBV010000067.1 GCA_021203115.1 Clostridiales bacterium
GCGAGGTTTATGTGATCGAGGTCAATCCCCGGTCGTCCCGCACCGTGCCTTATATCAGCAAAGTGACCGGAATCCCGATTGTGGATCTGGCAACCCGGGTGATTCTCGGCGAGACCCTGCGCGGCATGGGTTACACGACCGATATCGCGCCGGAGGCGGACTATGTGGCGATCAAGATGCCGGTTTTCTCCTTTGAGAAGCTCCGCGGCGCGGAGATCAGCCTGGGGCCGGAGATGAAATCGACCGGAGAGTGTCTGGGCATTGCGAAGACCTTCAATGAGGCGCTGTACAAGGCATTCCTCGGCGCGGGCATCCATCTGCCGAAGTATAAGCAGATGATCATCACGGTCAATGACAAGGACAAGCCGGAGGCGGTCGGCGTGGCGAAGCGTTTTGAGGCGCTGGGCTACCGCATCTACGCGACCCGCAGCACCGCGAAGTACCTGCAGGAGCACGGGGTGAATGCCCTCTGGGTCAACAAGATCTCGCAGGAATCCCCCAACGTCATGGACCTGATTCTCGGGCACAGGATCGATCTGGTCATCGATACGCCGACACAGGGGCGCAACAAGACCAGAGACGGATTCCTCATCCGCCGGAACGCGATCGAGACCGGCGTCCACTGCCTGACCTCCATGGATACGGCAAACGCGCTGGCACTCTCGCTGGAGACCGCGCGGGATGAGATGACAATGATTGACATCGCGAAAGTGAAAAATCTATAGAAAGTGAGAGAATTATGTATTGTACAAGAAAAGTAACAGATGATCTGATCTGGGTGGGAGGGGACGACCGCCGCCTCGCCATGTTCGAGGGTGTTTATTCCGTCCCGGACGGCGTTTCCTACAATTCGTATCTTTTGCTGGATGAAAAGACGGTTCTGTTTGATACCGTGGACAAGGCGGTCGACACCGTGTTTTTCGAGAATGTCTCCCATGCACTGGACGGACGGAAGCTGGATTATCTTGTGATTCACCATATGGAGCCGGATCACTCGGCGACGCTCGGCGGGATTCTGCTGCGCTACCCGGATGTGACCGTGGTCTGCAATAAAAAGACCGAGGGCATGATTTACCAGTTCTTCGGCGAGGATTTTCAGATGAACGTGCAGATCGTGAAGGAGAACGATGTGCTGGAGACAGGCGCGCACAGGCTGACCTTCATGATGGCGCCGATGGTGCACTGGCCGGAGGTCATGGTGACCTATGACTCCGCGGCAAAGACTCTGTTTTCTGCGGATGCCTTCGGCACGTTCGGCGCGTTAAATGGTGCGCTGTTCGCGGATGAGGTGGATTTCTTTGCCGATTATCTGAGCGAGTCGCGCAGATATTACACGAACATCGTCGGGAAATACGGCGCGCAGGTGCAGGCGCTTCTGAAAAAGGCGGCTGCGGTGGAGATTGACCTGCTTTGCCCGCTGCACGGCTTTGTGTGGCGCAGGGATATTGATAAGTATGTTGAGAAATATCAGCAGTGGAGCCTGTATGAGCCGGAGGTTTCGGGCGTGATGATCGCATATGCCTCTGTGTACGGCAACACGGAGAATGCGGCGAACATCCTGGCCTGCAAGCTTCGCGACAAGGGGATCCGGACAACAATGTTCGATGTGTCTGTGACCGCCTCCTCTGAGATTGTGGCGGCTGCGTTCGAGTACAGTCATCTGGTCTTCGCCTCCACGACCTACAACGCGGGTATTTTCATCACGATGGATAAACTGCTGCGGGATCTGGCATCACACAATCTGCAGAACCGCACCGTCGCCTTTATTGAAAACGGAAGCTGGGCGGCCACCAGCGGACGGCAGATGAAAGAGATCATCGGCGGCCTGAAGAATATGACGGTTCTGGAGGAAGGCGTCACGCTGAAATCCGCACTGCGCAGGAGCCAGATGGAGGAGCTTGACCGCTTGGCGGACGCCATCGCAGGTACGATGTAGAAAATTGTTCTTGAGAAAAAACGTCCCGGTGATCGCCGGGGCGTTTTCAGTGTGCCGTCAAAACGGAGAAATTTCCAACTTTTTTCTCGCGCATTTACATACATTTTTCTCAAAATTCACCTTTTTTTCACAAAAGTGCGACAAACCGGAAAAATCCTGCTAGAATAGGTTTTAATTGCGACAATGGAGTCGCGGTCTACGGAGGATAGGACAATGTCTGTGACAGGTATATTTGCGTTGCTTGGAGGTGTCGGACTGTTTTTATACGGCATGACGATCATGTCCAGCGGCCTTCGGAATGCCTGCGGCGATAATCTCCAGACGATTCTGGAGCACGCCACAAAGAATAAATTCATTGCTGTCCTGGTCGGACTGGGTATGACCATGCTGATCCAGAGTTCTTCGGCTACCGATGTGATGGTCATCGGCTTTGTCAACTCCGGTATGATGAACCTGTCTCAGGCGATCGGTGTCATCATGGGCGCGAATATCGGTACGACGATCACGGCGCAGATCACGGCCTTTAATCTGGGCGCGGTCACGCCGCTGCTTCTGTTTCTCGGCGCGGCCATGTATCTGTTTATCAAAAAGCGGTTCTGGAAGCATATCGGCTCCATTATTATGGGGTTTGGCATGCTCTTCGAGGGAATCGCGATCATGAAGGAGGCCATTGCACCGCTGGCGGAGACGCCGGCGTTCATTGAGTTCCTCACCGTACTTTCCAATCCGGCGCTGGCGCTGCTGTTCGGTATCGCGTTTACGGCGCTGCTGCAGAGCTCATCCTCGGCTACCGTTATCTTTCAGGCTTTTGCGATTCAGGGTCTGCTCAGCTACGATATGGCTGTATATCTGATCATCGGCGCGGCGATCGGCTCGGTCACGCCCAACCTGCTGGCCAGCCTTACCACGAACCGGAACGGCAAGCGTTCCGCGATCCTGAACCTGCTGTTCAATGTATTTCGGGCAGGGATCATCATCATTCTGATCAATGTATTCCCGGGAATCCTGACATGGATACAGTCTCTGTCGCCGAACGATATCGGCCGGCAGATCGCCAACACCCATACGATCTTTGCGATCATTGCCGTGGTGGTTGAGCTTTTCTTTACAAAACAGATCATCGCACTTTCGTATAAAATTATCCCGTTGAAGCCGGAGGAGACGAAAAAGCAGGAGGATCGCTCTCTGGTATATATGACGAACATTACCAAGGTGCCGACGATTCTTATGCTCCGTCAGGCGCAACTGGAGATCACGCGGATGGGGCGGATTGCGGCGGAGAATCTGGAGGAGGCGATATCCTGTTTCTTCCATTATGATGAGGAGCAGGCGGCGCAGATTCGCGAGCGCGATGAGACGGTGACGATCCTGAATCACGCAATCTCGGATCAGATGATCGCGCTGCGGCGTTTTGACCTGTCGAAAAATCATATGAAACGCATCTCCATGATGACCATTGCGACCACGGATATTGAGCGGGTCTCCGGACACGCGCTGAATATTATCGAGTATTCGGAGGAGCTTCACGCAAAGAAGATTTTCCTGTCGGACGCTGCGGTCTCCGAGCTGAAGGAGATGACGGGGAGCACGATGGAGGCTGTGGGGCTGGCGCTGGATATTTTCTCCACGGAGGATTATTCACAGATTGATCGTTTGGAGGAGATCGAGTCGCGCGTGGACGACCTGCAGAAGATTCTCATCGACAATCATGTGGACCGCCTGATGAACTCCGCATGCAACCCCACCAGCGGCGTTATTTTCTCCGATATTGTCACGGATCTGGAGCGCTGCTCCGACCACGCCATCAATATTGCCTACGCGTTGAAGGAGCGCGACAATCAGTTCTATACATAATCCCCAGTCGGAGCAGGTATCTGGTGAAAGAAACATAAAAAGAACACAAAAAGATGCCGCACACCCATTGATAAATATTTCGGAAAGTGCTAAAATGACTTTATCTGAGGCGTTTGTTCTTTGAACGCCGCAAATAATATTTCAAAAAGTCAAAAGGAGAAAAGACAATGGCAAAGAAAGTTGTAATCGCAAGCGCCTGCCGTACTGCAATCGGCAAAATGGGCGGACAGTTCGGCAACACTCCGGCTGTCGAGTTGGGTTCCATCGTGATCAAGGAGGCAATCAACAGAGCCGGGATCACTGCGGATCAGGTTGACGAGGTAATGATGGGCTGTGTTATTCAGGCATCTCAGGGGCAGAACGTCGCGCGTCAGGCATCCATCAAGGCGGGCGTTCCGGATACCGTTCCGGCATTCACGCTGAATGTAGTCTGCGGTTCCGGTCTGAAGTGCGTGAACGAGGCGGCGAACATGATTATGGCCGGACAGGCTGATATCGTGGTAGCAGGCGGTATGGAGAATATGTCCATGGCTCCCTACGCTCTGAAGAAAGCGCGTTTCGGTTACAGAATGAACAATGCCACCATGATTGATACAATGGTAAATGACGCTCTCTGGGATGCGTTCAATGATTACCATATGATGATTACGGCAGAGAATATCTGCGATCAGTGGGGACTGACCCGTGAGGAGCTCGATGCATTCGCAGCGGCTTCCCAGCAGAAGGCAGTAGCGGCGCAGGAGTCCGGCGCATTTGACGCTGAGATCGTTCCGGTTCCGGTTAAGGTCAAGAAAGAGACCGTTATGATCACAAAGGATGAGGGCCCTCGTCCGGGCACCACTCCTGAGTCCCTTGCGAAGTTAAAATGCTGCTCCGGTAAACAGGGCGGTCTTGTCACAGCGGGCAACGCTTCCGGTATCAACGACGGCGCGGCTGCGGTTGTCGTGATGAGTGCTGAGAAGGCAGAAGAGCTCGGCGTGAAGCCGATGGCTACCTTCGCGGCGGGCGCTCTCGGCGGATGCGCTCCGGAGATCATGGGCATCGGCCCGGTTCCGGCTACACGCAAGGCATTAAAGATTGCCGATCTTGAGATGGGCGACATCGACCTCATCGAGGCAAACGAGGCGTTTGCGGCTCAGTCCGTAGCGGTTCAGAAAGAGCTCGGCTTCAGCTCCGACATCCTGAATGTCAACGGCGGCGCGATCGCTCTCGGACATCCGGTTGGAGCATCCGGCTGCCGTATCCTTGTCACCCTGCTTCACGCAATGCAGACCAGAGACGTTACATACGGACTGGCTACACTGTGCATCGGCGGTGGCATGGGCTGTGCGACCATCGTAAAGAAGGAAGCGTAAAGTAAATCAAACAGGATTGATCTATAAATCTCAAGAGACGATGATACTGATCCGGGAAAAGGCTCCGCGGAGGCGGAGCCTTTTTTAGAAACAGGATAGTTAAAATTATAACAAACATCGCAGACGGGGTTTGTATTTCACATAAAAGCATATTAAAAAGGAGGAACTATCATGAAGGTTGGAGTTATCGGCGCAGGTACAATGGGATCCGGTATTGCACAGGCATTTGTCCAGACAGAGGGATATGAGGTTTATCTGTGCGATATTAATGACGAATTCGCGGCAAACGGCAAGAAAAAGATCGCGAAAGGCTTTGAGAAGCGCGTTGCGAAGGGCAAGATGGAGCAGGCGAAGGCCGATGCGATTCTGGCAAAGATCACGACAGGAACCAAGGATATCTGCACGGATGCGGATCTGGTCGTAGAGGCGGCGCTGGAGGTCATGGATGTCAAAAAGCAGACATTCAAAGAGCTGCAGGACATCGTTCCGGCAGGGTGCATTTTTGCCACCAACACCTCTTCTCTCTCCATCACAGAGATTGGTGCGGGTCTTGACCGTCCGCTCATCGGCATGCATTTCTTTAACCCGGCTCCGGTTATGAAGCTGATCGAGGTTATCCAGGGCGCAAATACACCGGACGATCTCCGCGACGAGGTGATCGAGATCTCCAAGTCTATCGGCAAGCCACCGGTTCAGATTAACGCGGCTCCGGGTGTTGTGGTTAACCGAATCCTAGTTCCGATGAACAACGAGGCAGTCAGCGAGCTGGCTCAGGGTGTTGCTTCCGTCGAGGATATCGATACTGCCATGAAGCTGGGCGCCAACCACCCCATGGGTCCGCTGCAGCTTGGCGATTATATCGGCCTTGACATCTGCCTTGCGATCATGGAGGTTATCTATTCCGAGACCGGCGATCCGAAGTACCGTCCGGCTCCGCTGCTGCGCAAGATGGTCCGCGCGGGCAAGCTCGGCTGCAAGACCGGCATCGGCTTCTATGACTACAGCAAATAGACACAGACTATTTTAAGTGGAGGAAAATAAAATGGAATTCGGATTAAGTAAGAAATATGAAATGGCCAGAGACCTTTTCAGAGAATTCGCACAGAATGAAGTAAAGCCTCTCGCACAGGAAGTGGATGAGACAGAAGTTTTCCCGAGACAGACCGTGGAGAAGATGGCGAAGTACGGTTTTCTGGGAATTCCAGTTCCGAAGGAGTACGGCGGACAGGGCTGCGACATCCTCACTTACGCGATGTGCGTGGAGGAGATGGCGAAGGTCTGCGGCACCACGGCGGTTATCCTTTCCGCTCATACCTCTCTCTGCATCGACCCGATCATGACCTACGGGACGCAGGAGCAGAAGGAGAAATATATTCCGGATCTGGCGAGCGGCAGAAAGCTCGGCGCATTCGGACTGACGGAGCCCGGCGCAGGTACAGACGCGCAGGGACAGCAGACCAAGGCGGTTCTGGACGGAGACGAGTGGGTATTGAACGGCTCCAAGTGCTTCATCACAAACGGAAAAGAGGCGGATATCTATGTGATCATCGCCGTCACCGGCAAGATTGAGAAGCGCGGCAGAGTGCAGAAAGAGATCTCCGCATTCATCGTTGAGAAGGGCACACCCGGTTTCTCCTTTGGCGTGAAGGAGAAGAAGATGGGTATCCGCGGTTCTTCCACCTACGAGCTGATCTTTACGGATTGCCGCATCCCGAAGGAAAACATCCTCGGACAGCAGGGCAAGGGCTTCGGTATCGCGATGCACTCTCTGGACGGCGGCCGTATCGGGATTGCGGCACAGGCGCT
>JAJQBV010000142.1 GCA_021203115.1 Clostridiales bacterium
TCGTTCTTAATATAGGATACAAGGCAGACGGTATTATCACCCGCAGCGAATATACTAATTCGCTGCGGGTGATAATACCGTCTGCCTTGTATCCTATATTAAGAACGATCTCATCCGGTTTCACATCGATGACAGTGCCCTCGACCACCTCTCCGTTTCTGATAGTTTTTGAAAATTCATCCAACATCTGTTCAAAGTTCATTTCTGACATACTCCTGAACCTCCTCTATAATATTATTGGGAGTGGACGCCCCCGCTGTAATACCTACATAGCCGAAACGTGAGAAATCCGAATGCTCTAAATCTTCTTTCGTTTGTATAAAGTAAGTATTCCGACAATTTTCTGAGCAGATCTCGCAAAGCTTTCTCGTATTGGAGCTGCTCGCACCGCCGATCACGATCATGGCATCTGCTCTGCGCGAGAGTATCGCGGCCGCGTCCTGCCGTTCTTTTGTGGCGGAACAAATCGTGTTATAGACCAGAAAATCCGACCCATCTTTCGCCGTGCTCATATCATCATACTCTACTTTTCGAAGAATTTCAACTATATCTTGAAACTTTTTATGATTAAATGTTGTCTGTGCCACGACACAGATTTTATCCCGTCCGCACAGTTTCAGAGCCGCCGCTTCCTCCTCTGAGGCTACCACCTTGCAGCCGTCCGGACGTGCCCATCCGACGATGCCCTCCACCTCCGGATGATCCGCACTCCCGACGATCAGAATAAAGTATCCCTTCCCGGAATACTCGTGCACAATATTATGGATTTTCTTTACAAAGGGACAGGTCGCGTCGACAACATTCAGACCCGCATCCGCCAGCGCATCCTGCACCGCCTTCGGAACGCCGTGGGAGCGGATGACGATGGTTCCGCCGCCCAGTGTCCGCGCCTGATCGAGCGAACCGATCATTTTTACGCCTTTTTTCTCCAGATCGGCGATCACCTCTTCATTGTGAATGATCGGACCGAAGGTGTAAACCGGCTGTCCGCCGGACGACGCCTCCCTGTAAACGGTATCCACGGCGCGGTTGACGCCGAAACAGAAGCCGGCTTTCTCGGCAAGCTCTACTTTCATGAAAGACACCTCTTTCCCATCTTGCATTCCGGATATGACTCACAGGAGCAAATCATCTGCCGGAAACAGCCATCCTGTATATGAAATCCACCACCTCGTCGATTGTCATCTCCGACGAATCCACCGTAACGGCGTCATCCGCCACGCGGAGCGGCGCAATCTCGCGGTGCATATCGCGGTAATCCCGCGCTTCGATGTCCCGCTCAATCTCCGGAAGGTCACATGCGACACCCTTTTGTGTCAGCTCATCATACCTGCGCCGCGCGCGGGTGTGAACGCTGGCAGTTAAGTAAATCTTTAACTGCGCGCCCGGAAGGATGTTTGTCCCGATGTCCCTGCCGTCCATGATCACATCGTGCTCCCGCGCGATCCGCCGCTGGATATCCAGAAGCGTTTCGCGGACTGCCGGGTAGGCGCTGACGACAGAAGCGGCGCTGCCGACCTCCTCCCGCCGGATCTCTCCGGTGACATCCGTCCCGTTTACGCAGACTTTCTGCGCGCCGTCCTCGTAGGCGAGGGAAACATTTATCCCAGTACATGCCGCGCTCACCGCCGCCTCGTCCTCCGGCAAAATCCCACTGCTCAGGAAAGAATATGCCATGGCGCGGTACAGGGCGCCGGTGTCTACATATATAAAAGACAGTTTTTCGGCGAGGCCTCTGGCGATGGTGCTCTTGCCCGCACCGGCAGGGCCGTCGATTGCGATGTTATAAGTCATACTATGCTCCTTCTTTTATGGATGTACATGAAAATAATTTTAACAGGGTCACAACAAAGTTCCCCTTTTTAAAATTTTTTCATGTACATCCCGACAACTATGGCTCCACGATCATTATGTACTGCAATATATGACTCAATGAACGCTTGCTCCGGCGAGATGCCCGGTTGACCAGGCGATCTGGAGGTTGAAGCCGCCCGTGACTGCGTCCAGATCGAGCATCTCTCCGCAGAGATACAGCCCATGCACGATCCGGGATTCCATCGTCGACGGATTGACCTCGCTGACGCGGATGCCTCCTCTGGTGATGATGGCCTCGTTCCAGCCGCCGGTTCCCGTGATCGTCCCCGGAAAGTGTTTCAAAACGGTGAGCAGGCATCTGCGCTCCTGCTTTGTGACCGCATTCACCCTTTTTTCGGGATCGATCCCGGACAACGAAATCACCACCGGGATCATCTTTGACGGGAGCAGCTTGCCGAGTGCGTTTTTAAACCGACGGTTGGCGTTTTCCGCAAAATCCCGCTGAATCCGCAGATCCAGCTGTTCCTCCGTCAGGGACGGTTTCAGGTCGATCTCAAAGGTCAGTCCGGAGGAAAAATACCGGTCCGGAATCACGCTGCTTGCCGTCAGAACGACCGGACCGCTGATTCCCTGATGGGTAAACAAAAGCTCGCCGAACTCCTCGTAAACCTTCTTTGTCCCTGCCTGTACCGTAAACCGGACATTCTTAAGGGACAACCCCTGCAAGCGGGGAATATACTCCTCCGCCGTCAAAAGGCCGACAAGCGACGGCCGTGTATCCGTACAGATGTGTCCCAGCTTTTTTAAAAGCTCCCACCCGCTCCCGTCGGAGCCGGTGGACGGATAGGAGACACCGCCGGTCGCCATGATCACCGCATCACAGGGAAAAAGAATCTCATCATTCCTGCGATACAACAAACCCGTCACACGGCCGTCATCTGTACGGATAGCGGTTGCCTCCGCGCCGAGAACGACTTTCACACCGACATGATGCATCGCCCGCTCCAGCGTCTTTGTCACATCGGAGGCGTGATCAGTCTGCGGAAACACCCGGTTCCCGCGCTCTGTTTTCAGAGATAAACCCTGTGTCTCAAAAAAATCCATCACCGCGCGGCTGTCAAACTGATAGACCGCGCTGTACAGAAACTTGTCGTTTCTCGGGACAGAAGTGAAAAAATCCTCTGTCTCGCAGGCATTCGTCAGATTGCATCTGCCTTTTCCGGTGATGTAGATTTTCTTCCCGAGCTTTTCATTGTGCTCAAACAGCGTTACGGCATGACCCGCAGCGCCGGCCGCACAGGCAGCCATCATCCCCGCGGCCCCGCCGCCGACGACAGCTACTCTACTCATCTTTGTTGTCCCCTGTTTGGCCGAACCGCAGCCGGATCGAATCGCCGACGAAATTGATCTCGTCACTCTCGTACACCTGGTACTCTCCCCAGATCTGCTCCAGCGTCTCCAGCGAATCCGCCACCTCGTCCTGTTTCCGCATGCACAGTGCCACAATCAGCGCGTTGATCACACTCAGCGGCGCCACCAGCGAATCCACGATGGAGATCATATCGCTGTTCGCAATCAGATTGCAGGAAGAATAAAGGTTCATCGGGAAATGGACGCTGTCTGTCAGCGTGATTACCTTTGCATTCCGGTTATTCGCAAACTCCATCGCCTTTAACGTGCGCATGGAATAGCGCGGAAAGCTGATTCCGATGATCGCGTCCCGGTTGCTGATTCGTATCATCTGCTCGAAAAGTTCACTGGAACTGCTGGTCTGGAGCAAGTGTACATTTTCAAAAATCAGATTCAGGTAAAAGGACAGAAAGCCTGCCAGCGGCGCGCAGCTCCGGATGCCGACGACATAAATGTGCTCCGCGTTCATGATAATATCCAGAGCCAGCTCAAAGGCCTCCTGATTGATCTGCTCGATCGTGTGTTTTATCTTTTCAGCATCGGAGCGCAGGACGGACTCCAGCACCTCAGACTGGCTGATTCGCTCACAGGTCACATCCATCCGCTGGATGGAGTTGAGCTTGTTGCACACATGCTCCTCAAGGGCTCTATGAAACTCCGGATAACCGCGGTAGCCCAGAGAAGACGCGTAACGCACCACAGTAGACTCGCTGACGCCGACCACCTGTCCCAATTTTTCCGCGGTCAAAAAAACCGCCTTATCGTAATTGTCCGTAATGTAGGCTGAAAGCGCTTTCTGCCCCTTGCTCATGTGGGGATAGCGCTCGTTAATCCGGTTCAGGAGTTCATTTGATTGGTTCATATTATTGCCTCGGAATCGTAAGTTTTGACTACACATCTGTATCGTCTTTTCATAGGGTCGCTCAAATAACCATACGAATTCAGTATAGCGGCTTGCGGATAAAAATACAACCGGGATTTTCAGAAATAAGAGAAAAGCAAAATACGGCTTTCACAGCAGAAATATCTGCATCACCCAGTCCATACACCACCGCAGGTCATACCTCTCGACCGACTCCGACAGGGTAATCTCCCGCTCGGCATACAGCACACCGTTCAGGTATATTTTCTCCGATCCGACCGCGGTTCCTGCTGCCGCCGGGGCAGCGATTGATTCCGGCAGGTCATACCGGATATCGACCTCGTCCGTGTCCGAGAGGAAGGCGATGATCGTCTCATCTGTTGTATGTGCGGAGATGGTCTCCGGATGTGTGATGCGGTGATTGCGGACGGTGACGGCGTCGGATACCGGAAGCGTCACGGCGGTCTGCCCCTCCGCCAGGATCCGGTCGGAATAGTTTTCATCCGCATAAGCGATAAGCTGCCTTGCGTCGGACCACTTGTAGTCCCTGTGAGAAGGCCAGAAGTGCAAAGGTGTAGGTATGGTTCCCGCTCCGATAAGCCCCGATATAGCAATAGCCCGCCCTGGCGGTGAATCCCGTCTTTCCGCTGAGCGCACCGTCCATCATCTGAAGAAGTGAATTGTGGTTGGTAAGGG
The DNA here is from genome assembly GCA_021203115.1 of Clostridiales bacterium. GTDB lineage: Bacteria > Bacillota > Clostridia > Lachnospirales > Lachnospiraceae > Eubacterium_I. Next base: position 4,784 of record JAJQBV010000142.1, read on the forward strand.
AATAGGTCTTTGTTCCGTCCACGGTGGAAATCTGAACAGATGGAATCTGTGTGATGCTTAAGAACGCTTCATTTTGAATACAGTATGCCATAATCCGGCTCAGATCGTATGCTGTCGTGTGATGTACTCCGCCCTCGTCCTCGCCGTCCAGCCCGTTCGGCGTCACGAAATGACTGTCCGTACAGCCGAGCTCCTCCGCCTTCGCGTTCATCATATCCGCGAAAGCCTCCACACTCCCGGCAATGTGTTCCGCGACGGCCACCGCCGTATCATTGTGGGATTCCAGCATCAGGGAATAGAGAAGATCGCGCAGATAAAAGGTATCTCCCGCCGAAAAGCCCAGTTTTACCTTCGGCATGGTACAGGCATAGTCCGAAACCGTCACCACATCATCCAAACTGCCGTTCTTCAGCGCGAGGATGCAGGTCAGAATTTTCGTCGTGCTGGCGTTGGCCATGGGCTCGGCAGCCGATTTTCCGTACAGGATCCGCCCGGAATCCGCGTCGATGAGCACTGCAGAGGCTGCATACAGGGACAGATCTTCCTGATGGAAATCGGCAAAATCCTCCGCGGCATATGAGTCTGTGTAAACGGCGGAGCTATGTTCCGTACTGTATGTATCTGTATCGGAAACGGCCGGCACATCCTGCCGGACAAACAGCAATAAAAACGATGCGATAAAAAGACAAAGAAATTTTTTCAAAACGAATCCGGAATTCTGATTTCTTAACATTTTATGCGTTTCTGTTCTCAGAATTCCGGAAATGGGATGGTTGTGATCAATTTAAATCAGATATCCTCGATCTGCCAGTCGATCGGAGCAACCCCGTTTTCTTCCAGAAACCGGTTCGCCTGACTGAAATGTCTGCAGCCGAAAAATCCGCGGTATGCCGAGAGCGGACTCGGATGGGGCGCTTCCAGAATCAGATGCTTCGGATTGTGCAGCATGGATTTTTTCATCTGCGCCGGACGTCCCCAGAGCAGGAAAACAATGGGTCGGTCTTCCCGATCCACGGCTTCGATGACCGCGTCGGTGAACTGTTCCCAGCCGATGCCGCGGTGGGAATTCGCCTGATGCGCCCGGACTGTGAGTACCGTGTTTAAAAGGAGGACCCCCTGCTCAGCCCACTTCACGAGATATCCGTTGTTCGGAATGTTGCATCCGAGGTCATCGTGAAGCTCCTGATAAATGTTCACCAGGGACGGCGGAATCTCCACATCCGGCTTCACGGAAAAGCAGAGTCCGTGAGCCTGTCCGTCGTTGTGGTAAGGATCCTGACCCAGAATCACTACCTTGACCTGACTCAGCGGAGTCAGATGAAACGCGTTAAAAATGTCGTCCGCCGCCGGGAAAATCTGCCGGGTGCGGTATTCATCCAGAACCTTTTTATATAATTCTCTGTAATATGGCTGGCGAAACTGCGCGCTTAAGGGCTTCGCCCAGTCGTTTGTGATTGGGGGCATAAAATGTTCTCCTTTCCTACCGCCGCACCGACACGCCGCGGCCCGCAAGGTAGTTTTTCAGGTCACGAATCTCCATCTCATTATAATGGAAGAGTGAGGCTGCAAGCGCCGCATCCGCCTTCCCCTCCGTCAGTGCATCGTAGAAGTGCTCCATGGTTCCTGCGCCGCCGGAGGCGATGACAGGAATGGAGACATTCTCCGAGATCGTCCGCGTCAGTTCGATATCGTATCCGGCTTTTGTCCCGTCGCAGTCCATGCTGGTGAGGAGAATCTCCCCCGCTCCGAGACGGTCGGCCTGCATAGCCCACTCGACCGCATCGATTTCCATGTCGATCCGTCCGCCGTTTTTGAAAATATTCCAACCGCTGCCGTCCTCCCGCCGTCTGGCATCGATGGCGACCACCACGCACTGGCTGCCGAACTTGTCCGCAGCCTCTGAGATCAGGGTCGGATTCATGATCGCGGCGGAGTTGACGGAAATCTTGTCCGCCCCCTCCCGGAGAAGCATTTTAAAATCGTCCACCGTGCGGATCCCGCCGCCCACCGTGAACGGAATAAAGACGGTCTCTGCCACCCTGCGGACCATATCCACAACCGTGGCGCGATCATCGGAGGAGGCTGTGATGTCGAGAAAAACCAGCTCGTCCGCACCGGCCGCATCATACGC
>JAJQBV010000089.1 GCA_021203115.1 Clostridiales bacterium
AAATTCACGATTGTATTTTTTTGAGTACAAAAACCTTGAAATATATTTTGTTTTGGAGTATCCTGACATTGTATTTTTTTGAATACAATTTACATGTGGGATGATCGAAGAAAACATTGATTATGGCGTGAGCCCTATAATTGTTTTAAATATATATAGATAGGAGAGAAGTTGTATGGAAATTGCATTACAGGAGTTGATCGACAAGATCAAAAGCGACGGAGTCGGCGCAGGTGAAAAGGAAGCCGCCGCCAGAATCGAAGATGCAAATGCTTCGGCCGAGAAGATCATCACAGATGCAAAAGCGGAAGAGGCCAGACTTATGGCTGAGGCGCGCGATGAGAATGATCGTCTGGTCCGGGCAAGCGAGGATGCGATCCGTCAGGCAGGGCGCAACCAGCTGATTTCTTTCCGTGACAGCGTTACGAAGGAACTGGACGCTGTGATCGGAGAAGCGGTTGCGGAAAGCTATTCCAGGGAGACACTCTTAACACTGATTCCGAAGGTTGTTGAAGAGTGGGCCAAGAATCCCGACACCGATGACATTGAGGTGCTGCTGGGCAGCGAGGATCTCTCTGCCATCGAGGGGAGTCTGACGGCAGCGCTGAAGCAGAGACTCTGCGCCGGCGTCACGCTCAGGGCCGATGACAGTGTGGACAGCGGATTCCGTATTGCCGCAAAAGGCGGTTCCGCGTATTATGACTACTCTGCGGAAGCGGTGGCAGAGCTGCTTTCCAGGTATCTGAATCCGCGCGTCGCAGCGCTGATGAAAGAGGCGTCGAAGGCATGAGCCAGTATTATCTGATTGCTCAGCTTCCGGGGCTGGAGCCGTATGACGGAAAAAGCCCGCTTCCGATTACGGAGGAGGCGTTTCGGGATGCCTGTTCCAATTTCCTGGATGAAAAGGAGATGGGAATCCTGGACGGGATTTCCCTTATTCCGCCGCGGGATATCGAGCCGACAGGCTCGGATCTCGTGGATGCGTGGAATTCCGAGGAGAGGCAGCTTCGTCTCGCGCTCGCGGTTGTACGCGCCGGTCATAAGGGAAAGTCATTTTCCACAGACGGCGAGGTTATTTCAGCACCGGTGCTTCAGGTGGCCAACACGGCAGTAGATTTAGGGGATCCTCTTGCGGCTGAGGAATATCTTCAGCGCTGCCGAATGGAGACACTTGACAGGCTCAGGCCGCTCGACATGTTCTGTGAGGATGCGGTGTATTGCTACGCAATACGCTTAAAGCTTCTCACAAGGATGCGGCTGTTTGACGAGGAGCGGGGACACGAATCATATCAACACATTTATCATTCCATTCTGAATGGAAACAGTCAGGAGAATTAAAATGACGGAAACAAGAGGAAAAGTTGTAGGCATCAACGGAAATATGGTGTCGGTTGAATTCGACGGCACAGTTTCCATGAATGAGGTCTGCTATGTAGAGGTCGAAGGCGCTCGCTTAAAGAGCGAGGTCATTCGTATTCGCGGCAATGTCGCCCAGGTACAGGTTTATGAGATGACCAAAGGGATTGCCTGCGGTGACAATGTAGAGTTTACGGGCGATTTGCTTTCCGCTGAGCTTGGACCGGGACTTCTGGGACAGGTGTACGACGGTTTGCAGAACCCGCTGCCGCTTCTCGCTGAGCAGGCAGGATGGTTTTTGGAGCGGGGCATTTATGTCGATTCGCTCAATGGAGAAAAGAAATGGGACTTCACCCCGACCGCAAAGCCGGGTGACCGTGTAAAAGCGGGCGAATATGTGGGAACCGTGCCGGAGGGTCCGTTCACACACAAGATTTTCGTTCCGTTTTATCTGCTGGGCAGCTACACGGTGAAGTCCGTAGCGGCTGCAGGCGCGTACACGATTCATGAGACAATCGCTGTCATCACGGACGAAAAGGGCAAGGACATTGATCTGACCATGTCCTTCCGCTGGCCGGTGAAGCGTGCGGTGAACTGCTACTCGGAGCGTCTGGCGCCGACGGAGACCATGGAGACGAAGGTTCGTCTGATTGACTCCTTCTTCCCGGTTGCCAAGGGCGGCACCTACTGTATCCCGGGTCCGTTCGGAGCGGGCAAGACCGTGCTGCAGCACACCACATCCCGGTACGCGGATGTTGATATCGTTATCATTGCAGCCTGCGGTGAGCGTGCCGGTGAGGTTGTGGAAACGCTGACGGAGTTCCCGGAGCTGAAAGACCCGAGGACCGGGCGTTCCCTGATGGAGCGTACCATTGTTATCTGTAACACATCTTCCATGCCGGTTGCCAGCCGTGAGGCGTCCGTTTACACATCGGTGACGCTGGCTGAGTATTATCGTCAGATGGGGCTGGATGTCCTGCTTCTGGCGGACTCCACTTCCCGTTGGGCACAGGCTCTTCGTGAGATGTCCGGCAGACTGGAAGAAATCCCCGGCGAGGAGGCTTTCCCGGCTTATCTGGAATCCTATATCGCAGCGTTCTATGAGCGCGCCGGCTATGTCCGTTTGCCGGACGGCTCTCATGGTTCCGTTACAATCGGCGGAACGGTATCTCCGGCCGGCGGTAACTTTGAGGAGCCGGTTACGCAGGCAACGCTGAAGGTTGTCGGCGCCTTTCACGGTCTTTCAAGAGAGCGTTCGGACGCCCGTAAATACCCGGCGATCGACCCGCTGATCTCATGGTCGAAGTACAACAGTGTTGTTGAGACAGACCAGATCGAGTATTGCCGTGATGTGTTGAACCGTGGCGTTGAGGTCAATTCCATGATGAAGGTTGTCGGTGAGGAGGGTACGAGTCTTACGGACTTTGTCACCTATCTGAAATCCGAGCTGCTCGATGCTGTTTATCTGCAGCAGAATTCATTTGACGATGTCGATGCCAACTGTATTGTGGAGCGGCAACGCTATGTGACCGCCAAGCTTGTTCGCATTCTCGGCTCGGATTATGAGTTAAAAGAGAAGGGCGAAGCACGTGCTTACTTTAACGCACTGCGTCAGAAATTCATCGACTGGAACTATACTGAGTTTAAGAGCGAAGCCTTTGCTGCGGCTGAGGCGGAGATCGACGCGCAGTATGCGTCCGGCGGCGGAGTCATAAGCAGTGAAGCAGAAAAGCTGTTGTAAGGGTGGTGAATGACAATGAATAAAGTATATAACCGAATCGAATCAATCACCGGCAGCGTGATTACAGTGCGCGCCGATGGTGTAAAGTACAATGAACTGGCTGAGATTACCACTCGTTTTGGAAAGTCTCTTGCCGAGGTCAATAAGATCGACGGAGACATCGTATCCCTTCAGGTATTTGCCGGCGGACGAGGCGTTTCCACAGGCGACGAGGTGCGTTTCCTCGGCCATGAAATGCAGGTATCCTTCACGGAGGATCTGCTCGGACGTATCTTCAACGGTTCCGGTGAGCCGATCGACAACGGCCCGTCGCTGGCTGAGAATTTAAAACCGATCGGCGGCCCGTCCGTCAACCCGTCCAAGAGAATTCTTGCAAACCGCATGATGCGCACGAATATTCCGATGATCGACCTCTTCAACACGCTTGTTATATCACAGAAGCTGCCGATCTTCTCGATCTCCGGCGAGCCGTACAACCAGCTGCTGGCACGGATTGCCATGCAGGCGGACGCGGATGTGATCGTCCTCGGCGGCATGGGTATCAAGTACGATGATTTCCTTTATTTCAAGGAGAGCCTCGGAAACGGCAGCGCACTGAGCAAGACCGTCATGTTTATTCATACGGCGGCGGATCCGACCGTTGAGTGTATCAAGATTCCGGATATGGCGCTTGCGGTTGCCGAGCAGTTTGCCCTGCAGGACAAGGATGTGCTGGTGCTGCTGACCGATATGACGAACTACGCGGATTCCATGAAGGAAATCGCGATCACTCAGGAACAGGTGCCTTCCAACCGTGGTTATCCGGGCGATCTGTACTCTCAGCTTGCTTCCCGTTATGAGAAGGCGGTTGACTTTGCCGGATCCGGTTCCGTTACCATTCTGGCGGTTACTACGATGCCGGGCGACGACGTTACCCATCCCGTACCGGATAACACAGGCTATATTACAGAGGGCCAGTATTACCTTAAGGGCGGAAGAATCGAGCCGTTTGGTTCGCTGTCCCGTCTGAAACAGAACGTCAATGACAAGACGCGTAAGGATCACCGTGCGCTGATGGATGGCATGATCCGTCTGTATTCCGAGTATAAGAATACACTGGAAAAGAAGAGCATGGGATTTTTGATGACCGGCTGGGACGAGAAGCTCCTGAAATACGGAGAGATGTTCGAGGAGAAGATGATGGATCTGTCCATCAATATTCCTCTGGAACAGGCGCTCGACCTCGGCTGGGAGATCCTTGCCGCTTGCTTTGAGAGAGACGAAACAGGTATTAAGTCAGAACTCATTGAAGAATTCTGGCCCGCAAAATAAAGGAAGGCAAGTGAGATGGCAAAAATTAAGCTGACAAAAAATGAGCAAAAAGCTCAAAAAGATGCGCTTAAGATGTATCAGCGCTACCTTCCGACCTTAACGCTCAAAAAGCAGCAGCTCCAAGCCGAAATCCGCACGATTCAGGCGGATGCCATAGCCGTCCGAAAGCAGAGAGAAGCCCTTGAACAGGAATTTAAGAAATGGATAGCCGTGTTTGGCGAGGAAGAAGCCTTCACGCCGGAACTGGTCACGGTTACAAATATCAGAAAGGAAACCGGCAATATTGCCGGTGTGACGATCCCCATCTATGAGGGCGCTGATTTTTCCCGCGGTGACTACGATTTTTATGTGACGCCGCTGTGGGTCGATCTGGCGGCGGATAAGATGGAGGAGTCCCTTTCACTGGATTTGCAGGCTTCGGTGCTGGACGAACAGGTTCGGCTGCTTCAGAAGGAGCTGCTGACAACCTCACAGCGCGTGAACCTTTTTGAGAAGGTTAAAATTCCGGAGGCAAAAGAAAATATCCGAAAGATTTCGGTGTATCTCGGAGACCAGCAGGTCAACGCGGTTGTGCGTTCGAAGATTTCCAAGAAGACAATCGATCAGCGCAATGCGACTGCGGCGCTTGCTGATATCGGAGGGGAGGTGGCTGCAGGATGATTCTCCCGATGAAAAAAGTATCCATTCTCGTTCTTGACAGTGAACGGGAAGAAGCCATGCGCAAGATCCGGAAGCTCGGTCTGGTGCACGTTGACGCGCAGAGCTACAGCAGCGATAAGATGACGCACTTAAAGGACGAGACCGCCGCTTTGGAACAGGCGATTTCACTGATCAGTGATCTGGCGGACAAGAAAGCCATGAAGAAGCTGGAGAAGACGGAAATGTCTTCCGCCGAGGCACTCTCGGCCGCAAGGCAGGTTGTCGCGTGGGGCACTGAGAAAAAGGACTGTCAGAACGCATGTATTTCCGCGAAGGCGGAGCTGGAGCAGTATGAGAGCTGGGGTGAGATAAAGCCGGCGGATTTTGAGTATCTTGCCGGGAAGGGTATTGTCCTGTCGATGTACGAAATCTCATCGAAGGAGTATGCCTCTGTAGACGCAGAGATCAGGACATTGCTCGTGGGTCATGACAAGAGTAAGACCTATATGCTGGTTGTTGAGGATGAGAGTTTGGCTGAGAAGCCGGAGCTTCCCGACAGTGCACGCAGGATCCAGCTTCCGTCGGCATCTACACAGGAGCTGCAGCAGCAGATTGAGGAAGGGCAGAAGCGTATCGCTGAGCTTGATGACGAGATCCGCGGCTATATGAAGTACATTCCGGTGATGAAGGATGTACTTGCGGCGGACAACAAGGAGATTGAGTTTGACGCTTATCTCCGCGGAATGGACGAGGCGGCACTGTCCGACATTCCGGAGAGCGCGCCTGCTCTGGCGATCTTAAACGGCTATGTGCCGGAGGAAGATATGGCTCGGCTGAAGGCAGTTGCGAAGGAAAATGCATGGGGCATTGTTTCAGAGGATCCGACGATTGAGGACAATGTTCCGACCAAGCTGCACAACAACAAATTCGTCAGCCTGATTTATCCGCTGACGGACTTCCTCGGTACGGTGCCGGGCTATTACGAGCAGGATATTTCAGGATATTTCCTCGTGTTCATGCTTATCTTCTCCGGGATTATTTTCGGAGACGGCGGATACGGCGCGCTCATCACACTTTTGGGCGTTGCGATGTTCCTGCCGGCGGTCAGGTCCGGAAAGTCCCCTTCGGCATGGTCGAAGCTGATTATTCTTTTCGGAGTCGTCACGATCGTCTGGGGAATACTGACATGCTCATGGTTTGGCGTGGATGTGGCGAGGGTGCCGCAGTGGCTGCAGAATATTTCGCTGCCGATCATATCCAACGTATACGAGGACACGATCTGGTATCCGTTCTGGACCAATGGAGAAGCCGGTCTTACGACTGCGCAGAATCTGCAGATTTTCTGCTTTGTGCTGGCGCTGATCCAGTTGTCCATTGCCCATATACTCGGCATTATCCGCGACCGCCGCTCGCTGCTTGTACTTAGTGACATCGGATCCCTGATGCAGGTCATCGGTATGTTCTATGTGGTACTGAGCCTGGTTGTGAACGGCACGGTATTCAGACTCAGATTAGTGATAAACGGCATACCGATCGGAACGATTTGCATTGCGTTGGTGCTTGTCGGATTTGTGATGTACTTCATATTCGCCAACTATGACGGCAGTATCGTGAAATCTCTGGTGGAAAGTATGAAGAATATCATTTCCATGCTGCTGGGCATAGTAAATGTCTTTTCCGACATTGTATCCTACATCCGCCTCTGGGCGGTAGGACTTGCGGGTGCAGCAATCGCAGAGACATTCAACCAGATGGCCGGAGGATTCATGGGACACATGATATTAATCTTCCTCGCTATATTCATTCTGATATTCGGACATGGCCTGAACATGATTCTGAATCTGTTG
>JAJQBV010000072.1 GCA_021203115.1 Clostridiales bacterium
ATATAATAATTATTTGGCACAAATTTTATGAAATATTTATATATCCTTCGCCGTGCCCGTCTAAGCATCAAACTGGCTGTTGTACAGCCTGTGATAAAACCCGCCTGCCGCCAGAAGCTCCTCATGGGTTCCCTGCTCAATGATTTTCCCGTCCCGCATGACGAGAATGCGGTCAGCGTTCCGGATCGTCGAGAGGCGGTGCGCCACAATAAAGCTGGTGCGTCCGCGCATAAGCTTCTCAAACGTATCCTGTATGCGGATCTCCGTCCGGGTATCGATGGAGGATGTCGCCTCGTCCAGAATCAGCATCGGCGGATGGCAGAGCATCACTCTGGCAATCGAGATGAGCTGTTTCTGTCCCTGCGAAAGACTGCCGCCGTCCTCGCCGATGACGGTGTCGTAGCCCTGCGGAAGCCTGCGGATGAAGCCGTGGGCATAGGAGGCTTTCGCCACCGCCTCGACCTCCTCATCAGTGGCGTCCGGCCGCCCCATCCGGATGTTGTCGCGGATCGTCCCCGCGAAAAGCCAGGTATCCTGAAGCACCATGCCGTAATGCCGCCGCAGGCTTTTCCGGGTCAGATGCCGGATATCGTACTCCTCCACGGTGACACTGCCGCCATCCACATCGTAAAACCGCATCAGCAGATTGATCAGCGTCGTCTTTCCGCAGCCGGTCGGCCCCACAATGGCAATGCGCTGCCCCGGTTTGACATCCAGATTCAGCTCCTCGATCAGGCGCTGGGCGGGGTTATAGGAGAAATCCACATCCTGAAGCCTCACCCTTCCCTTTACCTCTTCCAGTTCAACGGCGTCCGCGTCATCCGGAACCTGCGGTTCCTCCTCGATCAGCTCAAAAATCCGCGCCGCACAGGCAAGGGCATTCTGCAGCTCTGTGATCACGCCGGAGATCTCGTTAAACGGCTTGGTATACTGGTTTGCATAGCTTAAAAAAGCAGAAAGCCCGCCGACCGTCATCCCGCCGGAAATCACGGCCAGGGCGCCGGTCAGTGCCACCCCCGCGTAGACAATGCTGTTGACAAACCGCGTGCACGGATTTGTCAGGGAGGAGAAAAAGGTCGCCTGCAAAGAGCACTTCTCCAGACGGTCATTGATCTCATCAAACCGGCTCTGCGCCTCCTCCTCATAGGAGAACGCCTGCACCACCTTCTGGTTCCCCACCATCTCATCGATCAGGGCGGTCTGCTCCGCACGGGTCTCGGACTGCAGCTTAAACATATCATAGGTATGCTTCGCGATAAACCGCGCCACCAGAAGGGAAACCGGCGTCAGCCCCACGACGACAAGCGTGATCAGCGGGTGAATCGTCAGCATGAAAATCAGGGTTCCCACAATGGTCACCACGCCGGTAAACAGCTGTGTAAATCCCATCAGGAGACCGTCCGCAAACTGATCCACATCCGCGATGACCCGGCTCACAATACCGCCGGAGGAATGGCTGTCCAGAAACTTCAGGGGGAGAATCTGGATTTTCTCAAACGCCTGATTGCGCACATCGCGGATCACCTGATAGGTCACCTTGTTGTTGATCGTATTCATGATCCACTGGAGCACCGCGGTCGTCACGGCGACAACACCGATCCGGATCAGGATTCGCAGAATATTCTCAAAATCCACCAGCCCCTGCGCCACGATCCGATCGATGGCGCGGCCCACCAGAATCGGGATGTACAGCGTCAATGCGACGGTCACCGCGGCAAGCAGAATTGAAACCGCAACCCAGAATTTATATACACTGATATACTGCAGGGCTTTCCGCAGGGTGCCGCCCCGGTCTTTCATTTTTTTCATACAGCCGGCACCTCCTCTCCCGCCTCCTTCGCATCTGTGCTGTCCATCGAATCATGAAACTGGGAGTCGTAAATCTCCCGATACACCTCGCAGGTCTTCAACAGATCCTCATGTCTTCCGATCCCGACGACACGTCCGTCATCCAGCACCACGATTTTGTCCGCGTGGCGGATGGAAGAGGTCCGCTGGGAGACCAGAAACAACGTCGGCCGCGGCTCCATCGCCGCGATCGCCTTGCGGAGCGCGGCATCCGTGGCATAATCCAGCGCGGAGGAGCTGTCATCCAGTATCAGAATCTCCGGCTTCCGTATCAAAGCCCGCGCGATCGTAAGGCGCTGGCGCTGTCCCCCGGAAAAATTCTTTCCGCCCTGCTCCACCGGGCTGTCCAGCCCTTCTCCCTTTTTTTCAAGAATTTCAAGAATCTGTGCCGTCTCCAGAGCCGCCCGCATTTCCTCCTCCGTCGCGTCCTTTTTGCCCCAGAGGAGATTCTCGCGGATTGTTCCCGCAAACAGCACGGCCTTCTGCGGGACAACACCGATCTGTCCCCGCAGCGCTTTCAGATTATACTCCCGGACATCCGTGCCGTTCACCAACACCTGTCCCTGTTCGCAATCATAAAAGCGCGGAATCAGGTTGACCAGAGAGGATTTCCCCGAACCCGTTCCCCCGATGATGCCCACCGTCTCCACGGGATTCACGGAGAAATGGATATCCGACAGTGCCTCATCGTAGGCCTCCGGATAGCGCAGGCAGGCATGGCGAAACTCCACGGCGGGAACCCCCTCCGCGGCCGCTCGTTCGGACATTTCCCCCCGGCTTTCGTCTGTTTCTCCCGTTTTCTCCCCGTCCGTCACCGTCGGCTCGATCTCAAGCACCGCCTGAATCCGGTTTCCGCACGCGATGGAGCGCGTGACATTGATGATCAGATTCGCCAGTTTGACCAGCTCCGTCAGGATCTGCGCCATGTAGTTATAGAGGGCGACGACGGCTCCCTGCGTCAGCAGCCCCATGTCCACCCGGAGCGCGCCCACCCAGATCAGGGCAATGATCGCTCCATTGACAATCACATAGGTCACCGGATTCAGGAGCGCCATGATCCGGCCGACAAACTTCTGCATATTCGTCAGGTTCTGATTTTTCTCACGGAAACCGTGAACCTGTTCCTCCTCCTTGCAGAATGCCCGCAGGACGCGGACGCCGGTCAGGTTTTCTCTCGTCTGCGTGAGAACGCCGTCCAGCCGGTTCTGAACCTTCCGGTACAGAGGAATGCTGGCAAACATAATGCCGAAAACCACCACCGCCAGCGCCGGAATATCCACCACGAACACCATCGCCGCCTTCACATCCACCGTGAAGGCCATAACCATCGCGCCGAGGATCACAAACGGCGAGCGCAGCAGCAGCCGGAGCGTCAGATTCAGTCCCGACTGCACCTGATTCATATCGCTGGTCAGCCGGGTGATCAGCGTGGATGTCCCGCTGGTATCCAGCTCCGCCCATGAGAGCGACTGGATCCGGGCAAACAGGACCTGCCGCAGCTTTTTTACAAAAAGAACGGCCGCCTTCGCTGCAAAATACTGTGCCGTGACGGAAAACGCCAGACCCACCGCGGCCAGAAGGATCAGAATCCCCACCATCCGCAGAATATAGCGGGTGTCACCGTCGGCAATCCCCACATCGATGATCGTCGCGACGACCAGTGGCACAAAAAGCTCCAGCGTGGCTTCCAGCAGCTTAAACAGCGGCGCCAGTATCGTTTCTTTTTTATAGTCTTTCAGGTAAACAAGCAGTTTTTTCATAATATCCGTATTAGTATACCCACCTTAAGCTGTTTTAAGACAGGATATTCCTCCTATACTTTCGCACACAAAAAATCCCTGCAGCATTTCAGGAACAGCGATCCATGCTGCAGGGAAACTCTTCACTCACAGAAAGCGTACCCGCCAATCTACTTATACATCTCGCGCCAGTCCAGATCTCCGCGATCCAGCGCCAGCACGAGAATCTCTGCCGTCGCCAGATTCGTGGCCATCGGGATATTGTGCAGGTCACACTGCTTCTGGATATTGGCAATCGCGATATCTCTCGTATTCGTGGACATCGGATCACTCAGAAAAATCACCAGATCAATAATGTTGCTCTCAATGTCCGCACTCAGCTGCTGCACTCCTCCGAGATGACCGGGCAGGTATTTGTGCACGGTCATATTCGTGACTTCCTCAATCAATCTCCCTGTCGTGCCTGTTGCATACAGGGTATTCCTCCCCAAGATACCGCGGTACGCGATACAGAAGTTCTGCATCAGCTTCTTTTTCGACTCGTGCGCGATCAACCCAATATTCATTCCGCTACCCTTTCAACACAATTCCTTCGCAGTTACAGATCCCCTCTGTGTTATGCTTTTAACAAACCCCTACGAAATCATATTACCGTACTTTTTCGTCTAAAGCAAGCAAAAACAAACGAAAGAAGAAAATTTTCCACAATTATATTGCTAACGATCCCACTTGTCGCAAAGGGCATTGACCTGATCCGCAAACTTAGCCAGATCCTTGTTGCTCCCCTCCCTGTTTTTCTGGATGACAGCCACCAGACGGCGGCCGGCCGCCAGCAGGCGGTCATATACGGTGGAGACGCCTTTCGCCTTGGACCGCTTCTCGGCGCGTTTCCTGCTGCCCAGCGCGATAAACGCTCCCTGCAGCAGATCATAGGCATCGCCGCTGTAAGGTGCGACCGCCGGTGCGCCGGTCTCCTGTGTCAAATGGGCGGCAAACTCGTCGGTCACGGCGTCCTCTCCGTGCACGACGAAAATCTGTCCCGGCTTCTTCTCCATCCCCTGCACCCATGCGGTCAGATGATCCCGATCTGCATGGCCGCTGATACCCGGCAGATTCAGAATCTGTGCGCGCACCTGCACGGTCTCGCCGAAGAGCTTCACCTCCGTCGCACCGTTTAAGAGGCTGTGCCCCAGCGTTCCCGGCACCTGGTAGCCGACAAAGACGATGGTGCACTCCTCCCGCCAGAGGTTATGCTTCAGATGATGGCGGATGCGCCCGGCCTCGCACATGCCCGACGCGGAAATGATCACCTTCGGCTTTTTGTCAAAATTGATCGCTTTGGAATCCTCGCTGGTCACGGACTTTCGCAGCCCCGGAAACTGAATCGGGTTGAGGCCCTGCCGTATCATCTCCAGATCCTCCGCGCGGAAACACTCGCTGACATTCTCATTAAAGACATTGGTCGCCTCCACGGAAAGCGGGCTGTCCATGTATACTTCAAAGTCCGGAAACGCGGGGAGCATTCCATTCTGTTTGATCTGGCGCATATAATAGAGCATCTCCTGCGTCCTCCCCACGGAAAACGCCGGAATCACGACATTGCCGCCGCGGGAAAATGTCGCCGCGAGTACCTTCGCCAGCTCTGCGGCATAGTCCGGCGGCACAGAGTGCAAACGGTCTCCGTAGGTGGACTCGATGATCAGATAGTCCGCATTGTCCGGAACCTCCGGGTCGCGGATCAGCGCGCGGTTCCCGTTGCCCAGATCGCCGGAGAAAACCAGCTTGCGCGTCTCATCCCCCTCCGTAACCCACAGCTCGATAAAGGAAGAGCCCAGCAGATGGCCGGCGTCCCGAAAGCAGACTGTCAGCTCCTCGCAGACTTTCACCTGCCGATCATAGGCACAGGGTTTGAAATGCCGCAGGGTACCCTCCGCGTCGGCCAGCGTGTACATCGGCACGACCTCCGCCTTTCCCGCGCGCCGCGCCTTGCGGTTCTTCCACTCCGCTTCGGACTCCTGAATGTGCGCGCTGTCCTTCAGCATGATATTGCACAACTGCGTCGTCGCGTTGGTCGCATAAATTTCTCCCCGGAAGCCGCGCGCATACAGAAGCGGCAGCAGGCCGGAGTGGTCGATGTGCGCATGCGTCACAAAGACATAGTCGACAGCCGCGGCGTTGACCGGAAGCTCCTGATTCTCGTAGATGTCCGCCCCCTGCTCCATCCCGCAATCGATCAGCGCATGTTTTCCCCCGAATTCCAGATAGTGGCAGCTGCCGGTCACCTCATGGGCAGCGCCGATAAAAGTGAGTTTCATACCTTCCCTCCTTGGCTGGGAAATTGTGAGACTTGCAATTTCCCTTATCATATACAGTAAGTACCTTCCAGATAGTTCACAAATTGCTGTGCTGTCCGACCCGAAATTCCGCCGTGGGAGAGCTCCCACTTGTTGGCCTCGCTCTTCAGCTCTTCGTCGGAGAGGGTGATCCCCGCACGCCGCGCCAGCTCGATGACGATGTCAAAGTATTCCTTCTGACTCGGCTTTGAGTAGTTGATCGTGACGCCGAAGCGGTTGACCAGCGACAGCTTCTCCTGCATCGTGTCGGAGCGGTGAAGGCCGTTCTCCTGCTCCATATCATTGCGATCGTTCCAGGTCTCCCGGATCAGATGGCGGCGGTTAGAGGTTGCGTAGATCAGCACGTTGTCCGGCTTGGTCTCCACGCCGCCCTCAATGACCGCCTTCAGGAATTTGTACTCGATCTCAAACTCCTCGAAAGAAAGGTCATCCATGTAGATGATAAATTTGTAATTCCTGTTTTTGACCGCAGCGATGACATTGGAGAGATCCTGGAACTGATGCTTGTAGATCTCGATCATCCGCAGGCCGTCCGGATAAAACTCGTTGACGATCGCCTTGATGCTCGTGGATTTCCCGGTGCCGCTGTCCCCGAACAGCAGGACATTGTTCGCCTTCCGTCCCTCCACGAACGCCACGGTATTGTCCACCAGCTTTTTCTTCTGAATCTCGTAGCCGACGAGGTCGTCCAGCATAACCTTCTCCATATTGTTAATCGGAAGAAAGGTGAGATTTTCCTCACCGCTGCCGGAGATTCGGAATGCCTTATTGAGTCCGAACATCCCCACGCCGTAATCCCGGTAAAAACCGGTCACCGCGTCGAAGAAATCCTTCTCATCCGCCGCATCCTCCAGCTTCGCGGAGAGCGCCTGCACCTTCTCGCTGACATTGCGGTTGCACATC